>JAYVEJ010000079.1:0-2413 GCA_043748885.1 Luteolibacter sp.
TGCCCGCTGGTGTGGATGAGTGCCACCGGCGCGAATCTAACGCCCGACAAACTTCCCGCTGCGGAAATGGCGGCGGTGGAGCGGGCTTGCCTCGAGCATTTGCAAGAGGTTATCGCCTTGCTGAAGCCGTCATGGCTGATCGGTGTGGGTGGCTTTGCGGAGGAACGCTTGCGCCGCGCCGCTGCGGCTAACGGAAGCACGGCAGCAATCGGGCGGATTCTGCATCCATCGCCCGCATCGCCGGCGGCTAACC
This sequence comes from Luteolibacter sp., assembly GCA_043748885.1. Lineage (GTDB taxonomy): Bacteria > Verrucomicrobiota > Verrucomicrobiia > Verrucomicrobiales > Akkermansiaceae > Luteolibacter. The sequence continues at coordinate 254 of JAYVEJ010000079.1, forward strand.
GAGGCTGGGCGGAAGTGGCAAATCGGCAGTTGGTGGAGCTTGGTGTCTGGTGAGGAGGGTGGGCTCCTTACTCCAAAGTCGCTTGGAGTTGCTTGATCAACTGCGCGTCTTCGTCGCGGGCGGCTTGTTCGAGCGACTGATAGAGGTTGTTAAGCAAGCGCAGCAAGATCGTGCCGGGGCCGACGGACTGGCGCAAGAGGTTGCGCTGGCTGCGGCTGAGACCGGGGCTTTCTAGCAGCGTGAACTGCACATGGAGCTGGCCGTTTTTAAAACAGTCGATGATCAACGGGTAGCCGTCTTCGTAGATCCTGCACATGAAATTTCCGGGGAAATTCACGCCCTCGATTTCGAAATTCAAGCGACGGCCGACCAGCATAAAGATCAGGCAGAGTCCGAGCGGGTTGGAGCGGCCCTCGGCGATGGACCACGCGAGGTCTGAGTTCCGGGGATCTTGGTAGTCCTGTTGGTTGCCGGTTAGACGAGTGCCGTCGAAGAGATACTTGCGAAGTTCGTTGGCGGTGGTGACTCCTTCGTCGGCGGCTTCTTCTGCTAGTAAATCGAGTGCATCGGAGAGTGGCTGGCGCAGCGAGATGCCGTCGTGGAGGAAGTCAGAGAGCGAGCGCAGCAGGGCTTCGAATGATTCCCAATCCTCTTGCAAGGCGGCCGCGCCACCGGTGGGAGCGATCCACTCGCGGGCTAAAATTTCCCGGCGGGGTGGACTGAGCATTTCCACGAGCAACCGTTGTTCCTCCCTACTGAGTGCGCGGGGCTGGGTGGCGAGCCACTCGCTGATGTCGCCACCGCAGAGGGCAAGTCGTGCGGCCACACGCTCGCGAACCGAAGGAGTTTCATCATCAAGGAGCCGGAGGAGAGCTTCAAGCTCCCCGGGTGCGGGGGGCGCTGCGTGCATCGCAGGAGTCACAATGAGTCGGTGGGCGTGAAGGAGAAATGGTGCGGGATACTGGGTTCGAACCAGTGACCCCCTCCGTGTCAGGGAGGTGCTCTACCACTGAGCTAACCCCGCGTAGGTCGTGCCCGCTAGGGGCGGGGGAAACTAGGATGGAGCCCGCCCGCGATGCAATCCCTTTTTTCGCTAAAACCCGAGGGCGTCACTCACCCACGGACCGCAGGAAATCTAACCTTCGATTTTGAACCCTGCGCAATTTTCTAGCAGCGGAATTTTCACGGCGGTCAGCTTGCTCACATGGTGGGCGACGGCGGACTCCTCGGCGATTTCCTGGATGAATGATTCCACCTCAGCGGTCTCACCCATCACTTGCAGCTCGACGCTGCCGTCTGCTAGATTTCTAACCCAACCACAGACATCGAAGCCGCGCGAGAGATCTTTGACGGTGTAGCGGAACCCGACTCCCTGGACGCGGCCCTCGAAGATGACTTGCTTGGCTAACATCGGCTCAGCGTTTCCGCTGTGGCAGCGAGGTTTCCTTAAAAGGATTGGATTCCAGCGCGGAGGATTTCACCCCGAACACGTCCTCCATTTTTTTACCGGGCAGCAGGTTGTAAACGATGGGCGCGCTGCGTTTGCCCTCGGCATCGTAAATGTAGGCGATGATCTGCACTGGCAGCTCCTTGCCGTCCGCTGGGTTGATGCGTTTGACGCGCGAGTCGAACATGATTTCACGTTCTAGCAGGCCGTTAAACTTGTTGTAACCGTAGCTGACTTTGAAGAGTTCCTGCTTCTGGCCATCGCGGATTTTGCAGCCTTGCGGGTTGCCGGACGAGTCCATCCAGTAAGTGGTGATCATGGTCACTGCGCCATTGCGCTTGGTGACTTTGGTGAGGATTTTGTTATCGGGACTGCGGGTGAAAACCGTGCGCGAACCATCTTCATGTTTCATGGTGCGGACGTTAGGGCCATCGATGGCTTCCAGTTCCTCCGCGCGGCAAGGCAAAAATGCGAGAAGCCCCGCGGTGACGATGCCGATTTTGCAAGTTGCCAGCCAGTTCATAGGGCACAAACTAGGCAGCACCGGCGGACGCTGCAAGCTGCCAATTTGAACGATGATTTGGAAAACAAGAAGCGCCACGCTCGACCTCACCCATCGCGCACAAGTGATGGGAATCTTGAACGTGACGCCGGATTCTTTCTCGGACGGCGGCGAGCATTTGGGAGTGGCAACCGCGCTCGCCCACGCCCGC
>JAYVEJ010000080.1:0-2412 GCA_043748885.1 Luteolibacter sp.
TCGATGGCCATGACCCGAAACTCATAGGGCGAATCCGGCGTTAGTTGTTTGATCACTGCGACCACCGACGAAGGAACATTCGCGTTTGCGGCATTTCCGTCGTCCCTTCCAGAACTCCAGTCGTCAAGCTTGACCCCATGTGAGGCGAGGTTCTTACCCACATCGCCACCCTTTTGCAGGATCGTGACATTCGACAGAGACGTTCCTTCCGGTTGGTTGGCAATCTGGGCGTCAAAGGTTGTTGGGAAGGAGGCGATTTTGTACTGCACTTGCCCTGCCACAGGCTGCCACTCGATCTCGCAGGTCGTGGGAGTGATTCGTTTGATGCTGGCGTTGATGAATTGTTTGGCTGCTGAGGCGGAAGCCGGGGCGCTATCCACATGCGTGGGGACGACGACTCTCGGAAGCCTGACCGTGGGCTGGCTGAGAGTTACTTCGGCGGAAATTGGAACGATAGTCTCCTTCCCCGATGTCTTGATGCGAAGTAGGCCGTCGAAGGTTCCTTCAGCGGGTTGCTCTAACGAAACCGTGACTTCGCGGAGCGTTCCGGGCTCGAGCCAGAACGTTGCGTCCCGGCTGGCGAGGACGACGGGTGGGGAACTTTCCAGGCGGACCAGCACACGGGTGCCGCCGGTATTCGCAACTTGCAGGAGCGCCTTGGCAGTCTGCCCCCCATCGATTTTTCCAAACGCCAACGACACTGGGCTGACAAGGAGATTGGGTCCCGCCGCCGGAGCATGGACCGGGATTTTTGCGGCAAAGCTCGGCGCATAGATTTCGATGCCATCGTCGATCGGCCCGATCTCGCCGGCCATGGCGGTGATCGTGACTGAGATCTGGCCATGCGGGGGCACTGTCACCCGGTCGGGGCCGGACAGTTTGGAACTGATGTGGATCCGCAGTGGTTGCTCCGCCTCGGTTCGGTTCGTGATCGTCAAAATCCCGCTTCGAGTGGGCTCCGCCGTGGCCAGCAATTCCAGTCGGTCCGGCGCAATGGAGATAACCGCTTCTGCGACGGCACTCAGCGGAGCGTTGTAGCTTGGATGACTGCTAAATCGCAGTTGTCCATTGGAGGTCTGCTCGCTTTGCGCGGTGAAGCGCAGCCGGATGCTTTGGTGCTCACCCGAGCGAAGGCGATAGGTATCCTTGCCTTCCAGTTTCCATGGTCCGTCCACGCTCATGTTACCCGCGAGAACCCCGCCGCCGCGATTCTCGATCGTCAATTCGCGAGTCGCCGTTGAGCCGATTGCAACCATGCCAAAGTCCAGTTCTCCCTGCACATTGAGCACTGGCGGATCATCGACGATGGTGATGTGTGCTTCGACCGCTTTGGAAATTCCGTGCTCGGTGCGGGTGGCAAAACTAAATTGGTCGTGGTCCTGCGTGTTTCCATTGCGGTGCTCATAAGTGAACGTGCCGAGGCCCCGTCCAATCATCTTCGGCTCGGAGAGTTTGCCGGCGGTGGGCAGCGTGCGCAGGCGATAGGTGAATGATTCGCCGGGCACGCCAAAGACGCGGAGAGGAATTTCCACCGTCCCGCCGCGGCGCACGTTGATGTTCACGGGCACAGGTTCCGGCGGCACTGGCTCAGGTGGCGTTTTTTGTTTCCGGGCCTCTTTCGGCGGAAGCAAGGTGATGTCCGCCTGTGCTGAAAGAATGAGGCCGAGGAGAAACAGGCCGGCTAGATGGGCGATGACTCGCATCTTAGTTGATCCTTACGCCCCGCCCGGCAATCGTGTCATGATTTGTGCTGCCACGCGAGCAGGCCGACCAGTGCGGTGGGAGCGGATGATCACCTGTGTCACGCTGAGCTTTTGCCGGGACATTACGCTCGGAGTTTTTTTGAATCTTTGGTCCTCTGTGGTCCGACCCCTGTGAATGGAGGGCGCCGGCCTCGGGGATCGTTTCTAGAACGGTGTCCCGCGTTTGACAACGCATTTTGCACCAACGGTCGAGCCCGGTTGACATTTTCGATCTCCCGCCGATTGTTCCCTTAGCTCCAGCGAATCCCCGCACTTCCCCGGGCAAAATCGTTGGAGCTTTTTACTTCCCGGATGGGGACGCAAAACTGGGAGCAGAAAAAGCCGCGGGATGTGCCCCGCTCAGCGTCGGATGAAAATCCGTCCTACCGTCCGCTGCCGGGGTTTCGTGGAGGCGGCGTTTGGATTTCGGGAGCTTCGCCGAAGAGCATCGCCTCTTCAGCGCTCGCCGTTTCATTTTCGCCCGGCTGGGGCGCGGTTTGGCGCACGATTTTCCCCTGGCGCAACTCGGTCTTCGTGTAGCCCTGCGTCGCAGGCTTTACATCCGGTCGGCGCATGCGAGGACGGTGTCTTTGTCGATGATCTGCTGCTGGCGCGTCGCGCCCTCGACGATGCTGAGCAGGCACAGCTTGTTGAGGCTGCGGCAGATGCC
>JAYVEJ010000081.1:0-2407 GCA_043748885.1 Luteolibacter sp.
TTCACGCCATCGCCATTCGCATCGGACAAGAAGTTAGTATTGCCGGGAATGGCATTGGAAACCAGCCATGTGAACTCCGGCGTGATCGCGGCGATCTGATAGGCAGGATAGCCCGACCAGATCGGGGAAGTGAACCCAGTGCCGCCCGTGAGATAACCAATCACGAAGCTAGGATCTACCAGTTCGAAAACTCCAAATCCCATGCTCGGTGGATTGGCTGGAAAAACCGCGTTGGTTAGCTTACCGCAGGTCGAAAACGCACGCTGCTCAATGTCAACCAGGCCAGAAGGAAACGTCACACCGACCAGTTTCTCACAAGTGGTGAACGCCACCGCCCCAACGGTGGTTACGGTTTCAGGGAGCGCATAGGTGCCAGCCCGACCGGGAGGAAAGGCAATCAACCGGGTCTGCGACTTGTTAAATAGAACTCCATTCAAACCGCTAAAGTATAAATTATTCGCGTCCACCGAAATGGAACTGAGGGCGCTGCAATCACGAAAGACCTCAGTCTCGATGGTGGCGACGTTGGCAGGGATCGCAAGGGTCGTCAGCCCCCTGCAGTTGGCAAACGCCTTGCTTTTAAGGATTGTCACACTGGATGGAATCGAGACGCTTGTTAGCCCGCTGCAATACTGAAACGCCTGAATCCCGATGCTGGTCACGCTATTGGGAATGGTTACGCTGGTGAGTCCGCTACAACCGTTGAAAACTGATTGGTTGATGGCTGTCACGCTGGACGGAATTACCACGTTCGCGAGCGAGGTACAATTGCCAAATGCTGAGTTTCCAATGCTCGTCACACTGGACGGGAGCGTCACGCTTGCGAGTGAGACACAACTGCCAAACGCGGAGCTTCCAATGCTGGTAACCCCATCCGGTAGCGACATGCTCGTCAGGTTGCTACAAAAGTTAAATGCAAGTCTTCCGATGATAGTTACGGATGAAGGAATCGTCGCGCTGACAAGCTGAGAACAGCCCGAGAACGCGGAGATACCAATGCTGGTCACTCCTGAAGAAATCGCCACGCTTGTCAATTCCGTGCAATTGGCAAACGCACTTCCCCCGATGCTGGTGACCGGATCATAGAGCTGAGTGATTGGATCGAAAATCGTCGCCGGAATAACAATCGAACCCACCGGCGCGATGACATAACCGGTGATGGTGACATCCGCTCCATTGTCGATATAGGTGAAATTATCAGAAACTTCATCGGCGGCTGCGAAACACATCAAACCCAGCCATAAGATCGAAATCTGCGACGCTATACATTTGCGGCGGATCGGCGATTGATAGGCGGGTTCTCGCGGAGTTTTTATAAAGGCAACTGAAGAACAATGGGACGCAGTCATTTCGATAGATGAAATATCAAGAAATTTAAATTATAGCAATAGCAAGCATGGGATTTTTAAAAATAATTCCGCCGCCAGCTTGCGGTAAATCATCACCCACCACCACGGATTTGGACTTGGTCGCAAGCAATCCTTGCGGACTCGGGCCGGGCCGTTTACCCAACGTCCATGCAAGATGAAGTTCGCGCGTTGTTAATCCTCCAAGACCGGGATCGTCGTTTGTTGGCGCTGGCCAAGGATCTCGAAAAGCTGCCTCAGGACGAGGCACGGGTGAAGTCCAAGCTGGCCAGCGATGAAGCCGCCGTGACCAAAGCCCACCAAGTGCTGCTAGAATGCGAGCTGCGAGTAAAGAAAATCGAGCTGGATGCCGAGACGCGACGGACAACGATTAAGCGTTTGAAGTTACAACAATTTGAAACCCGCAAGAACGAGGAGTTCGTGGCGCTAGGCCATGAAATCGTGCGCTACGAGAAGGATCTGGACGATTTCGAGACTAAGGAATTAGAAGCGATGGAAGAGGTAGATGGTTTCCGCAGCGCCCATAGAGCCGCCGAAGCCGCGCGGGCTAACACCCGCAAGTTGGTGGAGGAAGATCTCGCGTCTATCAGCCAACGCCATGCCCGGATGGCGGCGGATCGACTCGAAGTCATCGCCGAGCGGGAAAGACTCCTGGCCAATGTCCCCGAGAATGTTATCCCATTATATAATCGCCTAATGAAAACCAAGGACGGTTTAGCGATCGCCCCACTGCGCGACGGGAAATGTGAAGGTTGCCATATGAAACTCATCGCCTCCACGGTGATGAAGGTGCAGACCGGCAAGGAAATCGCCCAGTGCGAGGATTGCGGACGCATCCTTTATGTGGAGGAATAAAAATTTCCGCTAGTAAAACTCCCTGCGGCGCTCTTCCAATAGGATTAGCCAGTTCATCATGGTGATGGGAGGCAACTCCGCCGGGTGACGAATTTGACTGAGATTGACGGTGATCCGGTTAGCGGCAAGCGCCGCCCCACTCAGAGCCTTCGAATCCAAGGGCCGGACCATGGGTGCATCGGCGT
>JAYVEJ010000082.1:0-2406 GCA_043748885.1 Luteolibacter sp.
GCAGGCTGTAGTGCTTCGTCAGGTATTTTTTGCCGTCTGCCGCAGCTATTAAGTAGTGCTTAACAACTGAAGATTCCTCCAGTTCGTTGTCGCTGAAGATGCGCTTCAGGTGCTGGTTGATGGCAGGGACGGAAACATCATAAAGCGCCGCCATCATCTTCTGCGTCAGCCAAACGTTTTCATCTTCGTAGCGCATTTCAACGCTGGCCTCTGAGTCGCCGCCAGCCGCCACAAAGGTCAGATACTCCGCCGCCGAAGAGCGAACCAAGGAGACTTCGGTGCTCTTTTGAGGGCGACCACCTCGGGTGATTTTATTTTTGCTCATGGTTCTAGTTCCTTTCAATTTCTCCGCCCCAACGGGGCACCATCCCCAAGGAGCGGCGGATTCCGATCCGCCGTGCCCATGGAGTGCCCATGATCCGAGGTAAACTACTTCCCCACGGACCTCTCATGGTCCGGGCGGATCGGAATGCAGAGCGAGCGTTTACGAGCTTTTGTAAATCGCAAAGCGCATCCCGCATGACCGGAGGCAATCCGCCCCTCCTTGTTCCCACCACCTCCGCCAAGCGCCTCTTCTCTTCCCTTCGATGTTCGATGTTGGGCGTTCGATGTTCAATGTTCTCTCCCCACTCGCAACCCAGCGAGTCCAACCCCGCATACGCGCCTTTCACGTCATAGCCGAAAAAGCCCGCCTTGCAGAGAAATGGCTTGGTCATGCCCTGCACGGCACGTCCGACGACTTCGGTGATGGTAATGGGGGCGTTCATGGTTCCGATTCGATTCTTATCTCTTCACTTCGACGTTCGATGTTGGGCGTTCGATATTCGATGTTCCTCTCTCCTTCCGCTCCGCCGCCACGCCTTCCGGCGCGATCACCGCTTCATGGACGTAGTTCCACCCCGTGTCTTGGAACCACTGGATGGCGAGCTGTTCGAGTTGGTCTTCGCTGATCATGAGGCCATGCGCTTTCCAGCAGACGTTCTCATGACATAGCGCTCGAAAAGCTCATCGGCCACCCGCTCGGGATCTGCGCTCGAAATCGTGCGGATTTCCCCAAATCGGAAGACCGACTCCCGAGGACGCACGAGTTCTTGGAAATTACGCCGTCCGGTCATCGGATCCCGCGCTTGGGAAACGAGCTTCTTCACCCGCTCAAACTCGGTCGTCATCGCCGCTTGCGCTCTCTCGTACTTCTCCTTGGTCCAGTTAGGAAATACCTGATTCAACCATTCGGGTATCCGAGTTTCCGTCTTAAATTCCAAGAAACCCGGCTGCAGGCAGTTCACCACCACGCCCACGTTCACCACCTCGCCGGTTTGCGGATAGGGCATGAAACGGAGCAACGCATAGTTGCAAACGGCTTGGGTGGGATTCATAGCAGTTTCCAAGAAGTGTCGGGATAAGTGATCATGGCGTGCCGATAGCAGAGACGAAATCATCAGAAAATCGCCCGGCTTCCGATAGCTCGGCCCTGAGTCTCGGCCAAGCGGCAGAGATCTTTTCTTGAACCGCCTCATAGCCAGCCTTCGACTTGGTTACCCTCACTGCCTTCGGTTTCGTCCCCAAGCGCGATTCCGGTTTTGGATGGCATTCCCACCCCTTCCGGACCATCACGGCGTCATCGGGAAAAAGCGCCGCGATCACCCACGTCTCACAACTCTTTGAAGGAGTGCAAAGCACTGTCTTGGCGGGAATAGACGTTTCCCCAAGCCAGCGCAACAGAACGGATCTCAAGCGGTCCGTCGTCGCGGATGGAGGCGGGCATTTTTCCTTGAAGGGAAGATCACCGGTTAAATCCTTGATCTCGCAGTCGGAGTAATTCTTTCCTGCCACGTCTGCATCAAGGTGCATAATGAGAATGTCGTAACCTGAAAACAAAAGATCTCCATCCAAGCGTCCTCCGTTACGCTGGCGCACCCCTTCACACCAAAGATACACTCCGCCCCATCCCTTGCCTTGACTCAGGGTAGGTGCCGATAGCTCAAGTGGCAGTGATTCCTCAGGTTGCAGCAGGCGAAGAATGAACCGGCGTTCACCAAGCAGATTTTCGATTGCGGCTTGAATGACAAGCTTGTCCGTAATGCCTTCCGCGACGAGGCCGATACGCAACGGGTCAGACATCGGGAACCCCTCCAATGAGTTTGTTGATCCACATGCGAGACAGCGTCCAGCCCTTGGCAGCCATGTCCCTATGCTTCTCCGTCACCTCGAATCGACGGATTACACTTCGCCCGGTATTGTCACGGTCCACAGTGAACAGGCGAACTCGCTTGTCTTGCAAAGGCAGCCCGTCCAGCACCAGCGGATTGTGTGTCGTTAGAAATGCTTGTCTTTTCACCGGAGCACTTAGAATTCTTTCGGAAAGTGCGGTCATCAATCGCTTGGCAAGAAGAGGATTCAGTCCGT
>JAYVEJ010000083.1:0-6416 GCA_043748885.1 Luteolibacter sp.
GGATGGGGGTCTCCAAAAGGGACTCATCTCACCCTTGGCACCGCCATCTTGAAGAAAAGACTTCCGCTGTGGCAAGCCGAAGCTAGCCTCGCGCAACAATTCCCTGCCTCGTGTGATTAGTATTGCCGTTTCCAGCCAAAAAGGAGGGGTGGGTAAAACCACCGTCTCGATCAATTTAGCCCATTCGTTCGCCCGCGCTGGAGTTAAGACCTTGCTCGTCGATGCCGATCCTCAAGGCTCGGTCGGACTTTCCCTCACCCGCCAATCCCGCCTGCTCGCCGGGTTTTACGACTACCTCGCAGATCCCGGTACCCCGCTGGATCGCCTCATCGTCCCGACCCGGCTGGAGACATTTTTACTCGTCGCCAGCGGCCAAGCCAGCGACTACGAAGCCGGCGGCGGTGGCATGGGTGCCCACCTCGCCCGCGTCCGCGGCTTCCTCCGCAGCATCGCCGCCCGCGGCTTCGACCTTTGCCTCATCGACACCGCGGCCGGCCTATTCGGCGTCACCGGCGATGTCATTTCCTCCAGCGACGCCATCCTCATTCCCCAACAGGCCGAGCCGTTAGGCATCCGGTCTGTGCCGAAACTCCTCGAAGGCCTCAACCGCCTGCGCGTGATGAATCCCCGGCTCAGCGTCCTCGGCGTCTGCCTAACGATGGTCCAGAACGACCTCGCCGAAAGCACTGAAGCCGCCGCCGCCCTCCGTCAACTGCTGCCTCCCGAAATGGTTTTCCAAACTCAGATCCCGCGCGACGGCCTGTTCGTTAGAGCCAGCGCCCGCGGCCTGCCCGTCGGCGTGCTCGAAGACGGAGCCGGTGCCCAGCTCGTCTTCGATTCGCTGCGCACGGAGATCGAAGCCAAGCTCGAACCTAACAGCGGCCACTCCGCCGCCCGTGGCTGATGGACCCGATCAATCCATGGCTGGATCCCGCCGAGGTCCGCCGCCTCGCCGAACGGTTGATGAAGCCCAACCGCGAACCCGCCGTGCCAGCACCGGACGCCGGTTTCGACGCTGCCTTCGTCGGCTACGCCAGCAATCCCATTCCCCCACCACCCGTGCCCCCGGTCGCCCCTCCACTCCAAGCACCTGTGGAAACCCAAACCACCGCCCGCGGTCCGTTTCTTGACCGGATCACCCGCTTCCGGGATTGGCTGCATCACAGTTTCTCCGCCACCGGCATCTTCATCCTCGACCGCGAAGGCGCGGTGATTTTCGACGAAAGCCGTCACGGTCGCCTCCATTTCCTTGCCCGCAGCCTCGCCCTCGCCTCCCGCCGCCCGGGCGCCCTAGCAGGCAATGTCCATGTAAAAATCGGTGCCGGAGCCACCCTGGAAGTCATCCCCGTGGACACTACCTACGGCTGCTTCGTCCTCGGTGCAGTCGTCCCCGAAGCCCTCGATCCACCCGCCGTCCTCGCGGTCATGGCAGCGCTCGCGCTCGTCGCCGCCCCGCCAGCGGAGAGTTGAGGGTGGCGGAGCAAGGAAGAGGCACGCAATGTGCCGACTGTTCCTGCTCGATAATCACCGCTTCATCACTCCCCGGCCGCGCGGGCGGGGCGCGGCGAGCGCGGCTAACAGCAACCCGACGGTGAAGCCGCCGACGTGTGCGCCATAAGCGATGCCCATCTCCTCACGGTTCATGATGGCGAAATAGTCGAAGCTCACCCCGGTCACCGCCAGCAGCGCGAGGTGGGCGGGCGGAATCGGGCGGGCCAGCGGCCAGACATGGGGATCGGGTAGCGTCCACCGCGTGGCCAGTCCCAGATACGCGCCCTCCAAACCCATCAGCGCCCCGGACGCGCCTAACATCGGGATGAGATCGCCACGGTTCATCAGCACATGAGAGAGCGAAGCACCGACTGCAGTCACGCCGAAGATCAGCAACATCCAGCGCCAGCCTAGCAGCTCGACGATGAGTGCGCCGAAGATCCAAAAATAGAGCATATTGAAGGCGACGTGCGAGATGTCGCCATGGAGGAAAGCGCAACTCAGCAAGGTGCTGAATTCTCGCCAATCCGCAGCGGCAACTTGGCCAGTGAGAAGATGCTGCCAGCTTTCTATTAGACGAACAGGAACCACCATCAGCCCTTGATACCAGCTTGGGCCAAACGCGGCTTGCGCGAAATAAATCAGAAACATCAAGCCGATCAAAACTAGCAACAGACCCTGCGTGCGAAATAGGCGTCTCGCGCCGCTCAGGGATGATATCACACCGGAAACATGCAGTCGCCGAGGCCTGAAGGACAGCTCAAAAAACAGAAAGCTAAAATGTCCGCGCTCCTTACCAGGCCGGCAGGCCTAACATCTCTGGCAATGCTTCGCGCGGCCGCCATGTTAGAATCTCTGGTTCGCCGGAGGTGATGAGGACGGTATGCTCGAAATGGGCAGAGGGTTTCTTGTCGTCGGTGATGACGGTCCAGCCGTCGTCAAGTATCCTAACGGACGGAACCCCGGCGTTGACCATTGGCTCGATGGCGAGGGTCATGCCGGGTTCGAGAGTGGGCGACTTGCCTTGCGGGCGGTAGTTCGGGACTTGCGGTTCTTCATGCAACCGGCGGCCCACGCCATGCCCCACAAACTCACGGACGATACTAAAGCCGCGCGGTTTGGCGAATGCCTCCACTGAGCCGCAAAGATCGGCGAGCTTGCGCCCGGCCCGTGCGTGGCTGATCGCCTCAAACAACGCTTGCTCGGTGACGGCTAACAGCCGCTTGGTTTCATCAGGAATATCGCCTGCCGGGACGGTGGTCGCGTTGTCGCCGATGAAGCCACTTTTAATAATGCCAACGTCGATTTTGACGATATCTCCGGGACGGATTTTACGAGGTCCACCGATGCCATGGACGACTTCCTCGTTGACGGAAATGCAAGTGTAGCCGGGAAACCCGCGGTAGCCAAGGAAGGCGCTTTTGCAGTCATACTCGCGCATCATTTCTGCGGCGAGTTTGTCGATCTCGCCAGTGGTTTTTCCGGGCACCACTTCTTTGGCGAGAGCCTGCAAGATGGTGGAAGCGATGGTGCCAGCCTTGCGCATGAATTCGATTTCACGCGGGGTCTTGATCGGGATGCGAGTTCGGCGGGACACGATTTTATAACAGAGATGTAAGAACGGAATTTTCAAGCGAGAGTAGCCGGCGCAGGCGGGCTGCCACTTCAGCCTCTGGAGCGGTGGCATCGCAAGGAGAAAGAAGATTCAGGTGGCGGTAATGCTCAATGACTGGCTGAGTTAGATTCACAAATTCCGCATGGCGGCTGCGGAAATTTTGCTCACTGTCATCGGCGCGCGGGCCCGCTAGGCCGCCACAAGCCGGGCAATTATCGCTGGCTAACAATTGAGGTCGCTGGCCGGACCAGCGACAATCTGGGCACTCAACGCGATCGGCAATGCGAGCTAGCAGAATCTCGAAGGGCACTTCCAGAGAGATCGCGATGTTGATTTTCAAACTGCGGTTGGCCAACCAATCGTCGAGGAAAACCGCCTGCGGCACGCTGCGCGGAAAACCATCCAGCACCCAGCCCGCAGGATGATGAGTTAACCATTCCGCGAGGATGGGGCACATCAACTCATCGGGTAGATACTCGCCGCGAGCGAGGATGGGCTGCGCTTGTTTACCTAAAGCAGTCCCGGCTTCCACTTGCTCGCGGAGCAAGGCTCCCGTGCTGAGATAAGCGAGACCGAGGCTCGCCGCCAATCGCCGGCCCTGAGTGCCCTTGCCGGATGCCGGAGGACCTAGCAGCACGACGCGTGGAGCTTTGGCGGCAAGCGCGGTCAACGGTTAGTGTTGGTAGATCCAAGCCGTGATACCGAACACGATTAGCACCGCGATCACCGTCCACAGATAGATAATTGCAGTCTTGGGAGCCGCACCGCTGGTTTGGTTGAGGCGGTCATAGCGACCCTTGAGTTTACCTTTGCGAAGGAAGCCGTCGTAATGTTTTTGAAGCAGTTGGGTTTCGACTTGGCGCATCACATCCAGCACCACACCGACCATAATTAGGAGCGAAGTTCCACCGAAGAAATGGAGGACCAACGAGCCAGGAGGCAGCCCCACCATTTTACCAGTTAGGACGGGCAAGACGAACAAGGCCACCATGAATACAGCACCGGCGAAGGTCAGACGGGTCATGGTAAAATCGAGGAAATCGGCGGTCGGCTTGCCGGGACGGACGCCGGGGATATAGCCACCATTGCGTTTGAGATCCTCCGCAATTTGCGAGGGTTGAAACATCATCGCCACCCAGAAGTAGGAGAATAGGAAGATGCCGACGCCACCGAGGATATAATACCAAGTGCCGCCACCGACGAGTTCTCCATAAAGTTTAGTTGCCCATCCTTGACCGGCGAAGAACCACTGCAACATCATCGGCGGCAGTGATAGAACGGCGGAGGCGAAGATGATCGGCATCACTCCCGCATAGTTTACCTTGAGTGGCAGATATTGAGTCTGGCCGCCGAATTGTTTGCGACCGACGACGCGCTTGGCATACTGCACCGCGATCCGCCGCTGGGCTTGGGTAATCGCAATGGTGGCCGCGATCACAATGAGTAACATGGCGATCATCACGACCATCATGATCGAGTTGAAAGCATTCGCATCTTTGCTATTCACAAAGAAATTCCAAGCTTGGATCAAAGCACCTGGCAGAGCCGAGATGATGTTGACGGTGATGATAATAGAAGTGCCGTTGCCGATGCCTTTTTCCGTGATCTGATCGGCGATCCATAGCAACAGAACCGTGCCGGCGACGATCGTTAGAACCGTGAGTGCCATCCAAGTGATCGAGGGATCGGGAACCAAATTACCAAAGCGTTCGATCCCTTTCATGTAGGGAATATTTTGCGGATGAGTCAGCGACTTCGCGACAAAGAAGCCCTGGACCAGCGCGATGAAGATGGTGAGATAGCGGGTGTATTGGGTGATCTTTTGGCGACCGCCATCTTCGCGGGCGAGCCGTGAAAGCTTGGGCACTACGGCTGTCATCAACTGCACCATGATCGACGCAGAGATATAGGGCATGATCCCGAGCGCGAAAATTCCCGCTTGTTGGAGACCGCCGCCGGAGAACACCGTTAGAAGCGCGGTGATTCCGCCGCCGGTGGTCGGATCCTGATTCTTCAGGCTATCCAGCCAGGCCTTAATCACGGTGGCATCGACGCCGGGTAGAGTGAGATGGACTCCAAGCCGAATGATAACGATCAGGGCAAGAGTGAACAAGATGCGGTCGCGCAGTTCGGGAATTCTCCAAGTATTGGTAAACGCTGAAATCATGACGGATGGGTGGGGAAGATGACGCTAAGTGTTATAAAGACGATGAGGAAGCGCGGGATGCGCTTCCTCATCGGGAATCAATGATCAATGTTAGTGATCAAGCAGTCGCTTCAGTGGTTGCGCCACTTGCGGCTGGTTCGCTAACGGAACCACCTGCTTTTTCGATTTTTTCACGAGCGGAAGCACTGGCATTGAAGACCACGAGGTGGAATGCTTTGGTGACTTCGCCCACGCCGAGAACCTTGATTTTGTCGTAGGTGCCATTGACGAGACCTTGGCCCTTGAGGGCGGCTTCGTCGATGGTGGCACCGGCATCGAATAGATCGTCGAGTTCACCGACGTTAAAGACGGCGACCTTGTCGCGGAAGTCGTAGTTATTGAAACCCCGCTTCGGGAGACGACGGTGAAGAGGCATCTGGCCACCTTCGAAACCGACACGAGTGCCGGAGCCGGAGCGAGCCTTTTGGCCTTTGTTGCCCTTACCGGAAGTTTTACCCCGGCCGGAGCTTTCGCCGCAACCGAGACGCTTGTTCCGGTGCTTGGATCCCGGATTCGGGCTGAATGAATGAAGTTCCATGGGAAGTTTTCTGGTTAGTTGTGATCGGTCGGATCAGTCGGATCCGACCGATGATTTTTAGATCGCCGTTTCCCGCTTTTTCTTGCCGCGTGCGCCGAGGACTTGGTCGCGGGTGCGGAGTTGGGTGAGGGCTTTAAGGGTAGCTTTCACGACGTTGGCGTGGTTCGAGGAACCCATCGACTTGGCGAGGATGTCGCGGATGCCGACTGCTTCGCAAACGGCGCGCACACCGCCACCGGCGATGATGCCCGTTCCCGGAGACGCTGGCTTGAGAAGAACCTTGCCACCGCCGAATTCGGCATAGATTTCGTGAGGGATCGTGCCATCGACGATGCTCATGGCGACGAGCACCTTGCGGGCACCTTCGCTGGCTTTCTTGATGGCATCGGCCACTTCGTTTGCCTTGCCATAACCGAGACCGACCTTGCCGGCTTTGTTACCGGTGACGACGAGAGCGGAGAAGCTGAAACGACGACCGCCTTTGACGACCTTGGCGCAACGGTTGATGAAGACGACCTTTTCGGAAAGCTCGTTGCCATCGGCATCGGTCGGAGCAGCACGCTCTT
>JAYVEJ010000084.1:0-2403 GCA_043748885.1 Luteolibacter sp.
CTTCCACGTCCCCGGCATCGGCCTGTTTCTAGCAGCCATCCTGCCCGTCTTCCTGCTCCAGTTGCTGGCGTTGACGTGACTCTAACCGGGCGAACTTCCCCGCTTCAAGCAAGCCCTCCAAGCCGCGACGGTGATCGACAAGATCGGGGTGAAGGATATCGACTGGATGGCGGGAGTCGGAAACGCCGCCGCTCACAATCTGCCGGAATACAATGATGAGGACGTGCCGCCATTTTATCAGCGGGTCACCGTGTTTCTGGGGCGCTTCTCAGTGACCTAATAGGAAGAGTGGTGTTGCTCCTCATGTGGGCGTCGTGATAGAGGTCACTTTACCCCCAGACAAGACTGACTTTATCCCAATGCAGTTAAGGATTCATCGGCTGCGGCAGTTTGTTTCTTCTAACACCAACGGTGTTGTGTCCTCCAGCCCGGGGTTGCCGTTCACGGCTACCCCGGGAGGAGAGTAATTCATGCCATGAACTCCAACGGAGTTCCGGCTTATCCGAAACCGACAGGTGCGGCAAATGATTGTTGGTGCCAATTCAGCACCCTAATAAAGCCTCTTCACTCCAACAGATGCAGCAAAAGCTTCGGATCGGTCGCGGTGCGGAGGGCGGTTTCCCGGTCAATGAGGCGGTCCCGGACCAGGGTGGCGAGCGAGCGTTCGAGGGTGATCATCCCGTCATCGCCGCCTGTTAGCATTGCGTTGCGCATGAAATGGTCCTGCCCTTCCCGGATTCCGTTGGCGACCGCTGGGGTGACCATGAGTTTTTCCAAGGCGGGAACCAGCCCGCCAGTCCGCGACGGGATGAGGCGTTGCGACAAAACCGCGCGCAGCGACAGCGCCAACTGCGCCCGGATGTGGCCCTGTTGGTGACCGGGAAAAACATCGACGATGCGGTTCACCGCCGTCGAGGCGCTGCCGGAATGCAGCGTGGAAAGGACAAGGTGTCCGGTCTCCGCAGCGGTTAAAGCAGCGGAAATGGTGTCGTGGTCGCGCATTTCACCCAGCAGGATCACGTCCGGGCTTTCGCGCAAGGTCGCCCGCAGGCCGGTCGCGAAGCTCGCCACATTGCTGCCCACTTCGCGCTGGTGGATCATGCACTGGACCTCGCGGTGCTCGTATTCGATAGGATCCTCAAGGGTGATGATGTGCCTCGGGCGGGTGCGGTTGAGGTAATCGACCAGCGCCGCCAAGGTGGTCGATTTTCCGGACCCAGCGATTCCGGTCACCAGCACCAAGCCGTTAGGAAACGTGGCGAGCTGGTGCAGGTCATCGGGCAGAGAAAGCTCCGCAAGCTGCGGTGCGCGGCGGCGGATCGGACGAAGTGCCGCGGCCACTCCATCAAGGTGCCGGAAGACATTGATGCGGACGCGGCGCGGCCCGTCCGGCATTTCCCAGCGGACGGCGAAATCGACGCTGCCGGCTTGCTCGAGTTCGCGACGAGCATCCTCGCTGGGTAACAGTCCCAGAATTTGGCTGCGGCTCGGCGCACTCGCGTCGAGCGCACTGATGAGTCCATTCCGGCGAATGCGGGGCGGCTTGCCGGATGACAGAAAAAGATCCGAGGCATTCTGCAAAAGCGCTTGGTCGAGCAGGGCCACCAACTCCGGATCCGGTCGCGCCGGGGATGGCTCATCTCCGGCGGCGTCCATGGAAGGAGTTTTCATAAAACCAGCGACCGCGCGGGTCAGCGGATCCTCCGCAGTTAGAGCTTCCAGAGGCACCGCTCCCAACGGATGGATTTCGATCCGCCACTCGGGATCGCCCGGTTGCACCCGGTAGCCGAATTCCACGCTGTTAGCCGCCCGGAATCGCCCCTCGTACCGCTTCTCCTCGCCGATCATTTCGCTCGAAATCCGCCGCAGCATGTCCTCTCGCAGCGCGGGCATCGAGAGTTCGATCATCTCTCCATCCATCAGCAGAAAGGGCGTCCGATCTGAAACTAGCACCAATCTCTCAGCGCGCCGCTCCACCATCAGTTTTAAAAATGTGTCGATGATTGCCATGATATCTCATGCGGGGGATCGCCCGGCTTCCGCTGTAAAAGCCGCTCACGCCAGTTTTCGTTTGCAGGGATCGCGCAGCGTGGCATTTCGCCCGGTGCGGCTCACTTCCCCACCTTCGTCACCTTGCCGTGGGCGATGCCGGGCCAGAATTTCTCCCAGTCAAACGGCCGGGAAAACTCGCCGAAGTGACAGGACTTGCAATCGCCTGGGCCTAACGGGCGGAACTTAAAAGTGTTCGGCTTGCTATCGAGTTGTTGGGCGAGGTGCCAATTCGCGTCAGGTTAGTGCGTAAATTGCTGGTTTTTAGCGATTTAGACAAAAATAATTCAGCTAAAAGCTTGACAAGGTGAGCGAGCCGGCAAGCTCGGTATGTCAAAAGCCTTACCCGCCGGC
>JAYVEJ010000085.1:0-2399 GCA_043748885.1 Luteolibacter sp.
CCTAACGGGAGCAACCGGCGGGCAATCTCGATAGAGCCGCCGAAAGAATGCATGAGAAACCGCGCAGGCGGGGGAGCCTCCGCAAACGCATCTAGCAGCGCCCCCCAAGCTTTCAGACAATGAAGGGTAAGCGGGCGATCCAGCTCACGGGCGAGGCGAAGTTGGTCGATGAATACCGGGCGCTGGACCTCCAGCGGCGGGTCGGTGATCCAGTGGTCGAGGCCGCACTCACCGATCGAGGCGCGCAGGTGTTTCTCTAACAATGAGCGAAGTTCTTCCTGCCATCCCGCACCGGCAGTGTGTGCGTGCCACGGATGGATGCCGAATGCCGGGACGACGAACTCTGGATAGGTGGTCGCTAGATTTTCCACCGCCAGCCAGTCAGACTCGCGGGTGGCGTTGACGACGCAGCGGTTTATCCCTGCTAGTTTCATGGCAGCGACGACCGCGCCGGGATCTCCCAGCCGCGGGTTTTGGAGATGGGTGTGGGAGTCGGACCAGTGAACCATAATTTCCATTTAGCGCACGCCGCGCGGGCCGGCTTTTTTCGGCGAGTCGAAGGTCACGTCGGTGATCGAGACGCGGCGCCCGCCGTTGTTAGGATCGCAGGTGGCGACCTGCATTTTGCGCAGCGTCCAGACGTTGTCGGCGACCGGCATGACTTCCTCGACCTGAAATTCCTTCACCAACCCGCCGTTTCTGTCGTGGCCGCGGATCCGCATGAAGGCTCCGAATTTCTTGTGAACCCAGACATAGACGACATCGTATTTCCCCGCCGCGTTCTTGGGCTTGTCCACCCGCAATTTATAACAGGGCTGCCCGCCGACGTCTTCCGAGGCTTCTAGTTTGGGATTGGGCCAGTAGAAAAACCGCAGCGCCAAGTCCTCGTAAGTTAGATCGGTGGCGGCGATGGGTTCGACAATTTTTGCGGCGGGAAACTCCACGGTTTTGCCGTCGGTGATTTCAAACAAGCTGAAGTTCTCGTCGCCGATCCGAGTGTGGAAAATCCGCCACGGGCCTTTGTTTTCAGAGAACTGGAACTGGATGTCCTTGCCCTTAAGAAACAGCGTGATGGGTGTGTTGCTGTTGCCTTTGCGGAGATTTCCTTTGAGGCCGTCGTCGAGTTTGGTGAGGGTCGCCGAGATGCGGGCACCTTCGAGGATCTGTTGGGCGTTAGGTTCCTGAGCACGAGCGGCGGAAAGCAGGGCGGCGGTGAGGATCGGAACAATCAGTTTGAAATTCATAGGCGTGAGGATGCTGGAATCGGCGGCTTCGACAAGTGTTGTGGCGGATTCCTTCAAAAAAGCGTCGCCGCGAGCGAGGTATTTTTAGAATCCGCAGGTTTGGGGCTTGATGATCCGGGGGTGGGCGAATTGGATGACCGGAACGCAAGAGTCGTTGCATTCCCCTATGAGTCTCCGCACCCAGCTATCCAATATTCTCCCGACCTTACTTCCAGGAAATCCCGTCGATTCGATCAAGGGGACGGAGTTGATCCGCCTCACCCGGTTACAACTTGAGGGCAATTATTCGGACGCTTCGCTGCGCTATCATTTCTCGATCATGTCGTGCGATCCGGGCTCGCCGATCGCCAAGGTCGAGAAGGGCCAGGGCTACTATCGGCGCAGTGCCCCGCTGCCGGCGTTGTCCGGTGCGCAGGAGCTGTTAGCCCTCACGCAGGGACGGCTCGACGATCTAACGGCCGCAGACTCCGACGTGGTGGATAGCGCGATGATGCGGATCCGCAAGTTCCGCGCGGTGGTGACGCGGTATTTCGAGGTCAACGGTCGTTTCCCTTTCGCGTTCCGCCAAGCATTTGGCAAGGACTCGCCGCTGAGCAACCTGTGGAAATTTCCCGAACTGGTGCTCGTCGATTGGGAAACCGGTGGCTCGCCCGACGAGGAAATGTCGTTGGATGAAACGATGCTCAACTTCAAGCAGCGGTTAGGGATCGCGCCGTTCCGGTTGCACGCCGCCCGCCTGCGGATCCAGCCGTCGCTGCAAACCTACCGCGAGGATTTTTTCCAAACGCTGGCCGTCTCGATGTGGGCGCAGGGTGGGGAATTGATCTACGCCGCACCGATCGAGGACGAGGCCCTGGCCGACAGCCTGCGCCAACTGAGCGCGACCTTCGGCGTGGGGGTAACCTCGTTCGGTCTAACTGCCGAAGCCCTCGACGAACTCCCAGGACCGGCTAACATCCTCAACGCCCATCCCCGCGAAACCGAGGCGATCATGGCCAAGCTCGACATCAACCGCTTCGCCGTGCCGCGGTCCCGCCCGCATCTCGACTGGGCCGCACTCAGCGCCATGCGCAACGAGTCCGAGGAAGCCGAAAAACTCGTGCACTGGCTTACCCGCTGCATCGACGAGCGCCGGGCTGAGGCATTTAAGGACGA
>JAYVEJ010000086.1:0-16507 GCA_043748885.1 Luteolibacter sp.
AATCAATGGTGCACCGCCAGTTACATGCTGCAGCGAAAGGTGGAAAGGGCGGCTCAGCACGCACCGAAGACCCTCAAATGCTTTGCGGGACTCTGCGAAACCACCGTGCCGGTGCGCATGGGTACGAACGTCATCGCCTTCCTCCAGACCGGCCAAATTCTGCTCCACCGTCCAGATCAAGTCCGTTTTGATGAAATCGTGCGGACTTTGAACCTATGGAAATCCCCGGTTGACCTGAAAAAACTGGAGGGAGCGTGGTTCAACTCCCGCGTCCTCGCCCGCAGCCAATACGAGGCACTGATTCGTTTGCTGGACATTTTTGCGCATCAACTTGCCGCGTGCAGCAATGCCTTGATTTTGGACAGCCAGTCGCAGCAAAGGCCGGCCATTTCCAAGGCATGCACGTTTATCACCGATCATTGCGGCGACGACATGTCGCTGGCGGCGATGGCTCGCATTGCGAACATGAGCGCCAATTATTTCAGCGGGAAATTCGCGGAGGCCACGGGGATGAACTTCGTTGAATATGTCACGCGAACCCGCATTGAGAAAGCCTGCGCCCTGCTGCAAAATCCGAACCTGCGGATCAGCGAGATCGCCTTTGACGTGGGCTTCCAGTCCTTGTCCCAATTCAACCGCG
Organism: Luteolibacter sp.; assembly: GCA_043748885.1. Classification (GTDB taxonomy): domain Bacteria; phylum Verrucomicrobiota; class Verrucomicrobiia; order Verrucomicrobiales; family Akkermansiaceae; genus Luteolibacter. The sequence goes on from JAYVEJ010000086.1 coordinate 641, forward strand.
GCTTCAGGCAAGTCAGCGGCCAGTGCCCACGTGATTATCGCGATTCGCTGTCGAACGCCTGATGTTACGCCAGCGGTGGCAGGGTGGCTGGTTACCGGTAGGGGTGCCGTCTGGCAAAACGTCCACGGAATCGCGTAACTGCCGCGCCTGCGGGTGGCTGTAAACCGCTTATGAGCGAGAATCGGTCGTTAGATGGCGGCTCACCCAGGCAGTTGCGCTCCCGAACGCCCAAAAGAATCAGGAAACTTCAAGGGTTTCGAGCGGCAGCGGGTTACTACCGGGGATTCTGGAAATTCGAGTTCCGGGCGTCCTTTGCATGAATGAATCCCCCGAAATCCGTCGGCGTATGGTGGAGGCTCTTTCCGGGTCGCAGATGTTCCGCGACTACGAGCGTGCTTTTGTGCAAGGCACGGGCCTGCCTCTTCGGCTCCTGGCCCCAACTCTGCTCGATGTGGTTCACCACCAAAAGAACCAGGAAAACCCATTTTGCGCCCTCATGGGAAAGAGCAAGAAGACCTGCGGGGAGTGTTACGCGCTACAGTGTAAAGTCGAGGAGCGGGCGCAATTCGAGTCGAAGTCGCTCAAGTGCTTCGCCGGGCTGTGCGAAACGGCAGTGCCGGTGAGAGTCGGGAAAGATGTGATCGCGTTTCTCCATACCGGCCAGGTCATGCTGCAAAGACCCGACAAAGCGGGATTCAAACAAATTGCGGCGAAGCTCATTCAGTGGGGATCCGACGTGGATTTGACCAAGCTTGAGGAACACTACTTTAACACCCGGGTTCTCACTCCCAAGCAATACGAGGCGCTCATCCGGCTACTGGAAATCTTTGCCCGCCATCTTTCCGAATGTGGGAACGCCCTGGCACTCCAGCGCGAGAGCGGCGAACCACCGGCCATCGCACAAGCGAGGGATTATATCTTCAATCATTCCGATGACGAACTGTCACTTGCAGCCGTGGCGCGGATTGTGAACATGAGCGCGACCTATTTTAGTTCGAAGTTCAAGGAGGTGACTGGGATCCGATTTGTTGACTATGTGGCACGCGTCCGAATCAAAAAGGCGCGCAATTTCCTTCTTAATTCGAACCGGCGGGTGAGCGAAGTCGCGTTTGAAGTAGGGTTCCAGTCACTCTCGCAGTTCAACCGGGCGTTCCGCAAGATCGCCGGTGAATCGCCCAGTGCCTATCGCGCAAAGCATGCTTCTGCGCAGGGTTGAAATGGACGCGGTGGCTGCTTGCCACTCGGTTCGTGAAGGCGGGCGGGATCTCGGTGCCGATGTGCTGTCGCTCGCCCTCGGCGCACGGTCTTGCCCCAGAACTTGAGGGGCGATTGGGGGAATTGACTTACCGTGCCCGGAAGAATCGTTGCGGCGTCCCAACGGATTCGGACAGCCATTGGGGTAGCGTGTTGGTAAGGATTTCCGTAGCGGGACCCCCATTGAAACGACGTCGAATAGATCCAAGGCCTGCACGTCGGAAGTCGTGATACCCACATTCCATGAAAACGATCCTTACCCTCGCCTCCCTTGTATTTGCGGCATCCGCGCTCGCCCACGACGAACACGCGGCCCGCGATCGCCAACATTCCGACCACGACACTTCGAATGCCTACGCCCGGGCACGCCATGCGGATGAGGCATATGCTCACGCCGACCACGCCTCCAGCCACGGTGATTACTATCACGCCGCTCGCGATTATGCCCACGCCGATGCGGACGCTCACCGTGCTGCCGAAGCTGCCCGCCATGCTGCGGGAGCGAGGCATCATGCCCGCCACGCCGAGGAGCGTTCCTATTATGACGGTGGTCATTACGACCACGGATCGCACGAGGGGTATTGACAGGAGTGCCCTCAAGCTTCCGCCAGTTCCTGTAACCACCTGCCGCCCGGCGACACTAGCCCCGGGCGGCATCTGTTTGAAGCGGCGCGACGAGTTCGATCAGTTTTTTGCGAGTCCGTGCCAGCCTTGCCATGCCATGTAGGTCGCGAGCGTGAGCAGCAGCGCACAGGATAGATAGGGAGCCTTGCGCATGAGGTTGCCGAAGCCGCTGAATTTTTTCTCGGCGTGTCTGACGCTCCACGCGGCGACCACCCCTACGGTCACCATCGTTAGCGCCAAGCCAAAGCTGAATGCGGCGACAAGTGCGAACCCGAGCGTGTATTGTTTCACCTGCATGCAAACGATCAGCACGGTGAACGCTGCCGGGCAGGGCAGAAGCCCGCCGGTGAGTCCGAAGAGGATAATCTGCGGGGTGGTGACTTCGCGGTTCATGAAGCGCTTTTGGATGTCGAGCGCATGGGTCGCCTCATGCGCGTCCTGAAAATCCGCGCCTGCGGGTAAATCGCCATGATCGTGGGAATGCCCGTGGTCGTGCTCCCGGAATTGTGCCGGATATGTGTGCGAATGTCCGTCATGGGAAAGCACCAATGCGAGGTTGAATTCATGGGGTTCAGGGATCTCGGCGGTCGATTCGAGAAAACCTTCATTCTTCACAAACGTGAATGTCTGCCGTGCGCCATCCGGTCGCGAAGTCTCGATGATGACGCTGGATGGTTCTGGCAAGAACGCCCTCCCACGCTCGGAAAAAGCGAGCCGGAACACAGGCGGCACGCCGGTTTCAAAAATAGATAGATTCACAATGCCGTGGCCGGTGTTGATGAGCATCGTGTCCTCGTGCCCGGGTTGATGATGCTCATGTGCTGCGGCGGCCTGGGTATCACGCCGCGTACGCAAGAACATCCAGAGGGCGAGCGCCGCGATGATCAGCGCGGAAACAAGCTGGAAATATGGCTCGGTAGTCTCGGCGTTCCATTGGCTGCCGTATTTGAGTGCCACGGCCGCCAGCCCCCAAATGATGAACGAATGGGAGAATGCCGCTGAAAGTCCCAATAGGACGGCCTGCCACACCGTTCCGCGGACTGCAACGATGAACGCCGCCATCATGGTCTTGGAGTGTCCAGGCTCAAGCCCGTGGAGTCCCCCCAAGAGGATCGCAGTGGGTATGAAAAGCCAGGCGTGGGACGCGCTTTGGGAAAGTGCTTGGGAAAAGTCAGTCAGGGCGGTGATCATCGGTAAGGATAATACCCCCATACCCCTAGTTGGCAAGTCCAAAATTTGAGTGCTTGCTGCGCGTCATTCAGTGTAACCTCCGCCGATGTCAAAGCACAGCCATGTCCACCCCCCCGATGAAAAGCGGGCTCTACAAATCCGTTTGCGCAAAATCGCCGGCCAAATCGCAGCGATCGAGCGGATGGTGGAGGAGGACCGTGACTGTCCGGACGTGCTCACTCAGGTCGTCTCCGTGCGCAAAGCGCTCAAATCCTTCGCCGAGGTGGTCATCCACCAGCACACCAAAGGTTGCATTGAGCGCGTAACCGATCCAAACGAGAGCCAGAAAATGCTCCGAGAACTCCTCACCGTCTTGGCGCGATATGTGGAGTAACTCGCCGTTTTCCATACACAGTGGTGGCAAAAACCGCGTGAAGCGTGCCTTTTAAGGGAACCGCGCACAATCATTTTCTCGCCGAAATTTTCCCAATCGAATTCCATCAGATGAATATAGTGGGTAATTATCATGATGGTATTGCGCGAGGCGGTACCGGCGACGGCGCTGAGGCCGACAAGAATCGCGATGGAAACCTTGCCGACAAGTAGCCACGTAAGGAACAAGCCGCCGATGAATGCCAGGGGAATGTTGAGCATGATCTGCACGACAATCATGGTGAAGCAAAAGTGCGAGTGGAGGACAAGAAACATGGGTCGAACGAATCCAAACCAATCGACTCTTCAATTTTTTGACACTGCACCCGCTCCGGCCCCTTCATCCCATTCCCAAGACACAAAATTCCTCGAATCAACTGCCTGACGACTGGATCGAACTGGTCCACCGGGCCGAAAAGTTTCACCTTTTTGCCGCATGTCTTGGTACTTTTCAAAATTAAACCTCTGAAGGTCAACCGTTTGGTCAATCGGCTGCTAGCGAGATCTTGGTGAGCGCAGTCGTGTGACCGACCCGATTTTGACCATGGAGGTGCAGAGAACTCCTGAGAATGCTGGCCGTACTGCGCGTGGAGAAGGCTTCAATTGACAATCGTTCGAAATATCTTGGCTTTGAATTTTTTAAATTACACCCAAGACAAAGATCCCCATTCATCCATTTAACATTTTGTAGATGAACAATTTAAGTGACTTTTAGGGCTATTTCGATCAAAGTTATTTTAACCTCATGACACTTCAAAACTAAGAATGTTCAAAAATACTCAATTTAATTCTTGTTAAGGTCTCTGTATTTTTTATATTCCGCGACAGATCAGAGACCCAAACAGTCAACGTTCCGCATAAATCGCCCTGTTTCATACACCAAAATCGATTCAAACGACTCACTTGTCCAATTTGAATTACTTCTAAAATCTTCCTGAGGAGCGAGTCCCTTTCGCCTCTCAGGCAGCCTAGATTCGGATCTGTCCCAAAAGGCAGGGTTAGCAATGGAGAGTTTCTCCCGCTAACCACGCCAATTTCCGAATCGAGTTGCTCGTCGCTCCTAGAGTGTCCCGCTCTGGAGGCCAACGCCGGGAGGATTGTTCTAAATAGCCATCCTTACAACCAACCATGAATTCCAGCCAATTGGCCGACTCGGCCAACCTAGGCGGAGCCTTGCAATCCAGGCATTCCGCTCACCACCTACCAATCAAATCCTCTTCGTTTGTCCGGTCCGAGCGATTGGGCAACCGACTACGTAGGCTGATCTTGATCGGACTTGCGCTTTGTTTACTCTCCGCCACTCATACGCTCGCGACACCCGTCGTGGTTCTGGCTTGGAATGCAAACCCCGAGTCGGATATCGCAAACTACAGGCTAAGTTACGGCACCAGCACCGGTTCTTATTCGAATGTCATCGATGTTGGGCCAAATCTCGAAGCCTCTGTGGCGAATTTGGCTGAAGGCACTAACTACTACTTCGCGGTGTCCGCAGTAAATACTGCCGGGGTTCAAAGCGGCTATTCGAGTGAGGTATCTTACTATGTAACATCTCAGCTTCCCTCTCCCAATGGCTGGTCCCTGATGTACGTCGATAGCCAGGATGTTCAAGGCTATAATGCGGCTTATGCTTTCGACGGCGATCCGAATACTTTCTGGCACACCACATGGAGGGACAACACCGCTGCACCTCCACCCCATGAAATTCAAATCAACTTGGGAACCAGTCAGACCCTCAATGGTTTTCGTTATTTACCGCGGCAAGATGGAGGTTTAAATGGAAACGTCGGACAATTTGAGTTCTATGTAAGTCCTGACGGCGTCAACTGGGGAAGTCCAGTAGCCACGGGAACATTTCCTTGCACCCACGAGTTGAAAGAAGTCCGTTTTGCGGCAACCAGCGGTCAATACATCAGGTTCCGCGGCCTCACCGACTCAAATGGCGGTCCTTACATGAGCGTGGCTGAGCTCGGATTGATTCAAGATTCACTGCCGGTAGTGATAAACCAACGCCCCGTCTCATTGCCGATTGCTTCTTCATTACCTGAAGACTCAACCCTCGATCTAACACTCAAAGGCACGGATCCCGATGGCAACACTTTGCAATTCTCCATCGTCAGCGCTCCAAACCATGGCATTCTCTCAGGAACAGCTCCGAATCTGACCTACACCCCAACCGCAAATTACAATGGAACTGATAGTTTCACGTTCCTCGTCAACGACGGGACACTCAGCTCCACACCCGCCACCGTCTCCATCCTGGTCACCGCCGTGAATGATGCGCCATTCGCGCTGCCGCAATCCGTGACCACTGCTGAAGACAGTCCGTTGCCCATTACGCTCGTGGGCACGGATGTGGATGGAAACCCACTCACCTACACCCTTCTCGGCAGTCCTGCCAATGGCACGTTGGGCGGAACCGCTCCAAATCTAACCTATCAACCCGCCGCTAACTTCAACGGCAGCGACGCGTTCACCTTCCGAGTCAATGATGGTACGACTGATTCCGCGCCCGCCACGGTGTGGATCACCGTGACCCCGATAAATGATGCCCCTCTCGCGACCTCCAAGTCCGTGTCGGTGGATGAAGACAGCCCGCTTCCGATCATTCTCACCGGCACCGACCCGGAAACGGACAACTTATCTTTCTCGGTCATCGCCGCACCCAGCCATGGAACCCTCACCGGCACCGCCCCGAACTTTATATACAATCCTGAGGCAAACTTTAACGGAGCCGATCAAGTCACCTTCCGCGCCAACGATGGCATCTCCAATTCAGTGCCGGCCACCATTTCGATCACGGTCAATGCAATTAACGATACGCCAGTCGCCCTTTCAAAATCTGTAACCACCGAGCAGGATAGTCCGCTGTCCATCACGCTCGCCGGAACCGATGTGGATGGTAATTCACTTACTTACTCCGTCATCGGCAGTCCGGCCAATGGCATCCTCGGCGGATCTGCCCCCAATCTAACCTATCAACCTGCCGTCGGCTTCAGTGGCAGCGACGAGTTATCATTCCAAGTCAATGACGGCACCACCAACTCAGCACCCGCAACGGTTTCGATCACCGTGTCCCAAAAGGCTCCGGCAATCCTAGTTAACAGACTTTCCAGAACCGGTTGGACCCTGAAGTCTGTTGACAGTGAGCAAACTCCCCAATCACCGGGAACCGCCGCATTTGACGGAAACTCTAATACATTCTGGCAAACTTGGAACTCAACAGGCTCTTCATCACTACCTCATGAAATCCAAATCAATCTCGGGGCAATCCACAACATCGGCGGATTCCAGTATCTGCCGCGCCAAGACCTGAGCACCGTCGGTAATATCGGCAATTATGAATTCTATGTCAGTCTCGACGGCATCGCTTGGGGAAGCCCGGTCGCCAGCGGCACATTCGCCAGTTCCATGGGTGAGAAACTGGTTAATTTCACTGCCAAAAGCGGTCAGTTCGTGCGCTTCAGAGCTCTCACAGAAATCAATGGGGGTTCCTCCACTTGCGTCGCGGAACTCAACATCCTGCAAGAAGTTATTACCAACCAATTGCCGGTGGCCAGCGCACAGACATTGACCACTCAGATGGACACTTCGCTGCCATTGCTCCTCAGCGGCAGTGATCCAGAAGGAAGCTCCCTCACCTACTCCATCGTTAGCAGTCCACTCTCTGGCACCCTCAGCGGCACCGCACCGAATCTCACCTATCAGCCAAATTCCGGCTTCGTGGGCAGAGATCAGTTCACCTTCCAGAGCAATGACGGAGTTTCCTCATCTGCCCCTGCAACCGTATCTATCAGCGTCGCCGCCGTGATTGTTGTATCGGTAAATACCGCCCCTGCATTCACCGCCAGTCCCATCATTTTATCGGCCGCCAAAGATGTGCCCTTCGTCGGCCAACTCCTCGCGATCGATCCCGATGCTGGCGACGTCCTCTCGTTCCAAAAATCTGCCGGCCCCGCCTGGCTAACCGTATCTAACGATGGTCAACTCGGCGGCACTCCACTCACTGCCGACGTCGGGGCGGGTTCCTTCACGGTGAAGGTCAGCGACTCGTCTTTCGCAACTGCCACAGCGACGCTCAACATCACCGTTGCTAACACCAACGACGCGCCCGTTTTCAAGTTCAACCCGGTGGTTTCTCCCTCAGGCACCGAGAAGGCGATTTATGTTGGGGGAACCCTTGCCGCTTGCGCGACCGATCCCAATGCGGGTGACACCATTACCTTTTCAAAAGTGTCCGGCCCCTCTTGGCTGGTCGTTGCTCGGTCGGGAACTCTGAGCGGCACTCCCCCGAGCGGCAGTGTCGGCACTAACTTGTTCACCGTTCGCGCCACCGACTTGGCGGGTGCGTTCGCCGACGCGAGTCTCCAGATCAAAATCAATGCCAATACCCTACCCCTTCCTTGGAATCTGGACCGCGTCGGCAATGGCAATATTGCCGGAGCCGCCACCTACAGCTCTTCGGTTTTCACCGTGGCTGGCGCAGGGGGTATGGCCACCACTGAAGATTCCGGCAGCCTCGGCTGGCAAACACTGAGTGGCGCTGGAACCATCACCGCCCGACTCAGTATTCTCAGTAACACCGGAACCTCCGCCCGCATCGGCGTAATGATCCGCGAATCCCTCGCCGCGAACTCCCGGCAACTTTTCATCGGCGTCGATGGCACTGGCAAATATCAATGGATCCGCAGGCTCACCACCGCTGGCAGCACCTCTAAAACCAACAAGGCAGCAGTGGCATCCGCCGCGATCTGGGTGCGTTTAGTCCGCGCTTCTAATAGCGTCACTGCTTATCAAAGCACCGACGGCACCACTTGGACCAAAATCGGCAGTTCCACCGTCACCCTACCCAGCAACTGCTACGTCGGTCTCTGGGTAAGCAGCGGCGATAATGGACTCCTCAACTCCTCGAAATTCACCAACGTCGTCGTCACTCCGAGAGGATCATTCCGGCGCAAATAATGGCAACGGCTCCTCCGGCAGCAGCGGAGCATCGTCTGGCAAATCCAAAGATTTTTTTGCCTTCTTCGCATCCATAAAATCTTCCGACCGCTGCTTCCCTTCCGCGATTTGCTGGGGAGCCATTCTTACCAAAAGGAAAGAGATCACCTTGATCGCCGCCGCGTCGCCTTGGCTCGCCGCTAGAGTCGACCATTTGTAAGCCTCCACTTCATCTTTCGGGATGCCGACGCCCGTCAAACGCATCCGTCCGATCTGACATTGGGCGGCTGCGTTTCCTTGCTCTGCGCTCATCAAATACCACTTCGCCGCTTCCACGCTGTTCTTTAGCACGCCCCTTCCGCCGATGTAAATCCCGCCGAGCTTCATCTGAGCCTCGCCATTCCCCTGCTCCGCCGCTTTGGACAACCATTTCACCGCCTCGGCCACATCCTTCGGCACACCTTCGCCTTTCAAATAAATCCCGCCTAACTCCAACTGCGCCACAGCCTCACCTTTCTCCGCCTTCGCGACCAAATCAGCAACCCCATCTCCATTCGCAACGGGAGTCGCCATCATCATCGCCAAAACTAGCAGCCAGCTCGGATATGCTTTCATTGTGCGGATACAAGCACCGGCCACCGGGCTTGGCAATCCGTGTCTTCTCCCGTTTGTCCGCTTGCGCCCGCACCCTCCTCGCCTAATCTCCGCCACTTATGGCTCGCAAAAAGGTTATTATAAAGGCGGCAATCGTCCTTCTACTGGTTTGGAGCTGCGTGGGGGTCGTCCGGTTTTATGCCGGGTCTCGCAAAATCACCGCCGAGCGCGTCAACCGCGAGGTCGCTGCCGCCAATTTCGCCGATCGGTCTGCGGAGAAATCCCCGCTAACTGCCGCCGATGCCCAACGCCGCGACCAGAAACTCCGCAAGATCGCCAGCCTCGTCAACGGCCTCGATTTCCAAGAGCGGGAAAAAAATCGCGACAACCGCACCGGCGAAGCGTTTTTCCGCAAACTTTCCTCCGCTGAAAAAAGCCTATTCATCGATCTAACCCTCAAAGAATCCATGGGCCGCTTCATGGAATCCATTGATGCGATGAAGCCTGACCAGCGCAAAAAGTTCGTCGAGCAAGGACTCAAGGAAATCAACCAAGGCCGCACCGAAGAGGAAATGGCCCGCGCTGACGAACTCGGCTCCGATTTGTTGGACAAGATCAGTCAGCAAGGCATGAAAGCCTATTTCGAAAAATCCAGCGCCGATACCAAACTCGACCTCGCCCCACTGATGGAAGCGATGAATGAGACCATGCAGGGTCTTCGTGGCAATGAATTTGGCCCACGCCAATGAGAAATAGACGCGGATTTACTTTGGTCGAGATGCTGGTCGTGCTCGCGATCATCGGCACGCTTGTCGCGATCATCTATCCGATTTCCCGGTCAATGATCGGCAAATCCCGCGAAGCCGCCTGTCTAACCAACCTCCGCTCGCTCGGCGTGGGATTGCAAACCTACCTGCAAGAGCACAACGACAAGATGCCGGAACTCGTCACGGGCCGTGCTTCCAAAACCGAAGACGTCCCAGTGTTGGAAACTCTCCTGTTACCTTATCTGGAAACTCCGGTTGTCTTCCGCTGCCCGGCCGACCACAAGGAGTTCCAAAAGTCCGGATCGAGCTATTTGTGGAACGCCACTCAGAACGGACGGCATATCTCCCAGCTTGCCTTGTTCGGCGTCAAGGACCGACCCGACAAGATTCCGTTGATTTATGAAAAGGAGGCTTGGCATCCTAACGGAATGAATTTCCTCTACGGCGACATGTCCGGATCTAACAAACTACGCCTCGCCGTGGGAAACTGAAACTCGCTTCACCATGCTGGTCGCAAACGGTCTCTTCAAAAAATTCAGCGGCAAGTCGGCGCTCGCGGATGTTTCATTCCACGTCCAACGCGGTGAGATCTATGGCTTGTTAGGTCACAACGGCGCGGGCAAAAGCACCTCGCTTGGCATCATCCTCGGTATGGTCCTACCCGACCGGGGCGATGTCACCATTGGCGGAATTTCCGTACTCAAGGACCGTTCGAAAGCGCTGCGCAAAGTCGGCGCGATCTTCGAAGCTCCCGCGTTTTACGACTACCTCAGCGGTTGGGATAATTTAAAAATCCTCATGGGCTACTCCAGCGGCTTCGACCCCGATGCCGCCCGCAAGGTCATTGATCGCGTCGGCCTCACAAAGCGAGTCCACTCGAAGGTCCGCACCTACAGCCACGGCATGCGCCAGCGCCTCGCACTCGCCCAAGCGCTGCTTCCCGAGCCCGAAGTCCTACTGTTAGACGAACCCACCGACGGCCTCGACCCCGAGGGCATCAAATGGTTCCGCGAATTTATCCTCAACCTCCGCGACGACCGCGGCATGACCGTGCTGTTCAACTCCCACTTGTTAGCCGAAGTCGAACTCATGTGCGATCGCGTCGCCATCCTGCGCGAAGGCAAGCGCGTCTTCGAAGGCTCCGTGAATGGCCTGCAGGACGACACCCCCGTTTTCGAGGTCGATCTCGAACCTTGGGGCACCGCCTGCGGTCTCATCCACAGCGGCGGCGGCGAAGTTCTATCAACCGGGCGGATTAGTCTTCCCCATTCTGCCGATCCGGCAGTGCTGATAGAAACTCTGGTCCGCGCCGGTGTCCGCGTCCGCGCCTTTTCGCCGGTCCGCCGCTCACTCGAAGATCTTTACATGGAAATCCACAACGGCGCGGCCAGTCCTAACTAACATGCTCTTCCTTCAACAACTCCGCGGCGAACTCCGCAAACTCTTCGCCCGCCCGAGAACCTGGATGGGTTACGGCGCCTTCATCATCATGGAGGCCGTCATCCTGCTAGTTTATAAACTGCCCCGCAGCCAGAGCTACATGCACGGGATGTTGGAGCGCAACGGGCTGGACTTCGGCACCTATTACAGCTCGCTGACCATTACCTTCACCATCATGTTGCTGAGCATGTTCCTGCTAGGCTCGATTTATTTCGCGTTAGTCGCTGGCGACATCGTGGCCAAGGAAAACGAGGATGGCAATCTGCGGCTAGTTTTCGCCCGGCCGATCAGCCGCTTCCGCTTGTTGTTGGTCAAATACACCGCCGTCTCGCTCTACACCGTTTCCTTCGTCTTCTTCGTCGGCGTGACCGGTTATGCGATGGCCGTCGCCGCCGTCGGCTGGCAAGGCGGTCTGTTCGTCATGGAGCCAAAAATGAAAGTCTTCGCCGCCTATTCTGATTGGTGGGAAGGCGCGAGCCGTCTTGCAATGTCAGCCGCGGGCATCGGCATCAGCATGGTCACCCTCTCCTCCATCGCTTTCATGTTTTCCTGCTTCAAGATTAAACCCGCCGCCGCCACGATCATCACGCTGACCATCTTGTTCGTGGACATGATTTTGCAAGGTTTCCCATTTTTCAAACCCTACGAGAGCTACTTCATCACTTGGAGGATGAGCACTTGGGTCTTCATCCTGGAGCACCACATCTCATGGCCGAAAATCATCGAATCCTATGCCTTCCTACTTGGCCTCAATGTCACCCTCTTCACACTCGGCTGGCTGTCATTTCAAACCCGCGACTTCAAAACGTGAGTTGCGTGGTGCTCGTCGGAAATGCCTGTTGGACGGAAGCCGCAACCGCCAAAAAACAAGCAGGGCTTGTGCCCCGCTTGGTCGAAATCCAACGGGTCTCATATCATTTATTTCTTGAGCGCTGGCAGGAAGCGGCGGACACCGCCGAGACCCAGCACACTCACGCCGAGTAGCGCCAAGGTGGCACCCCCATCTGGCACCCGCGGGGTGTTGATCGAATCCCAGCCAAAGACGGCTGTGGTGCCCACTTTACCCTGGGTTGCCGTGAAGCTCCAGGTTCCCACAGTAGGGTCGAACCCCGCCACCGAAGCGACTCCAAGTCCCGTCAGCGTCAACGAATTGCCTACGTTTTCGTTGATGAATGTGATGGATGTCAGATTGAATGAGGATGACGGTGCGCCAGACATAGTGAACCAGAGTGGGCTGATCGGTCCAACAAACGGCGAATAGACAAAACTGTTGTAGTGGACGCTAGCGCCCAAAAGTCCGAAATAGGAACCCGTTGGATTCGTCACGATGGCATTCGCTCCAGCTCCAAAGGTCACCGTCTTGGAGACATAATTCACGTTGAACGTATTATCCGCGAACGAAGCGATGTTAATCGTGCCTGTGATTGGGACCGCGTGAGCGGCACCCGCAACAAGGAGCGAAAGGAGCAAAATTTTGATTCCAGCAGTTGTTTTCATTTGGGGTGGTTGGTTTGGTGTGCTTGAGCAACCAAGGGCGGATCGCTCGTTCTGGATGAATTTCAAGCAAACCCCATGCCAATTCGGCAATGGCATCATCTATTAAATTGAATACTAATTAGTTATGATAAAAGAATGCTTTTTAACTCCGTCTGGGTCTTGGCTCTACAAGCAAGATTGTAAAGATTTTGGACAGTGTGTGAGGGAACCTTTACAGCGGCCAATCTACCCCGACGAAAGCCGATGAAGGGCAAGCACAGACCCAACACCGGGTCTGCATCAGATCAAAACGAACCCAAAAACAGTAGATCGAGCTTATCCGGTTGGTTGACGACCCAAAAATCTAATTAACTTTTCCTGATGGCCACCGTGGATTTCCCACATCCCTGCCTGAGTTCCAGAAATTATTTCCCAATGTGAGCGCCGTTCTCAAGGTGACGGAAGCCATCGCGGAGGACCGACAGCGCATCCTGCTGACACCCGCCACCAGCATGGCCAAGACGTTCAGTGGCTTCCCGATCGCCTAGAAGCTTTTCCCCAGCCGCTGGAACCTGAGCCGCGTGGGGACACAACAGCCGCGTGTGTTGTTTCTGGCGGACTGGAACATTCTGGTCCATCAGGCGTTCAACCCGTTCTCATCATTTCCCGAGGATGCGCTGGTCCGCATCGATCCGGCAGACATCCGCAAGAAAGGCAAGGTGCCGAAAAATGGCAGCCTGTTTTTAACGATCTTCCAGACCTTCATGTCCGGTCGTCCAATCGACGGCGAGGCCTCACCCTACTTCGGCGAGTATCCGCCAGACTTCTTCGACTTCATCATCATCGACGAGTGCCACCGCGGCGGCGCTAGGAACGAGAGCAACTGGCGCGGCATCCTAAACTATTTCTCGCCAGCGGTGCAGCTCGGCCTAACGGCGACTCCCAAGCGCAAGGACAACGTGGATACCTATGCCTATTTCGGCGAGTCGGTTTACAGCGACTTGCTCAAGGACGGCATCAACGACGGCTTTCTAACACCTTTCAAGGTGAAGCAAATTTCCACGACTATCGACTACTACACCTACACCTCGGACGACGCCGTGACCGATCTGGGAAAAGACAGCGGAGAGACGTTCGCCGGACTTCAGAAATATCTTTACTCAGGTGTTGCCTGATCTCAGCGCACCAATCATATAAATCCCCCTCAGCGTGCGCCAGCGTCATCCTCCAGTGATGCAGCAAAACCCCATCGTCTTTCTATCAACTCTCAACTTTCAACCATCAGCTTCTTATGAAACTTCACAACGCCATGTGGCCCGGCCTCGTCGGTAAGGAACCCGGCACCGCTCATCCGCCAATTTCCCTCGCGCACATGCTCGAACTCACCGCCGCCGCTGAGGTGAACGGTCGCAAGTTCGACGGCATCGACTACTTCCTATTCCACCCGCACACCGACCCCGACGCTTCGGAATCCGACATCCGCAAAATCGCCGATCTCATCGCCAGCCACAATCTCAAGGTCGGCTCGCTGGTGGCGCCGATTTGGCCGGGCACGGTGGGCGACGCCGCGATGGGCGATGCCGAAGCGCGACGCAAGTTTGTGCTCGCCGTCGAGAAAGCCTGCCGCATCGCGAAGATTTTCAACGAGCACGGCGTCCGCGAATACGGGGTCATCCGCATCGACTCCGCCAGCTCCGTCACGGATTGGGCCAAGGATCCCGCCGGCAACACCCAGAAGATCGCCGAGACCTTCCGCGAAGCCGGCAAGATCGCCGAGCAACACGGCGAACGCCTCGCCGCCGAAGGCGAAATCTGCTGGGGTGGGATGCACTCATGGCAGGCTATGATAGACACGCTGGAAGCTACTGGGATGCCGAAAACCGTCGGCTTCCAAGCGGACCTCGCCCACACCTATCTCTATCTGCTAGGCTACAACGCCCCCGAAGCCGCGCTGCTCAAGGAAGGCTACAGCGAGGACGAATTCTGGGCCGCTTACACCACCATGACCGACGCGCTGCGCCCGTGGACTATCGACTTCCACGTCGCCCAGAACGACGGCTCTGTCCACGGCACCGGCTCCCACGACAAGACCGGTCGCCACTGCCTCGCAGATGATCCTAACGGTAAAATCGACATCGCCCGCGCCTCCACCTACTGGCTCGAGGACGCCGCCAACCGTGGCATGAAACACATCTGTTGGGATGGCTGCATGTTCTCTAACGAAGTCCTCGAAACCCCATCCACTTGGCAGAACATCCTCGAAGCGATGATCAAAGTGGACAAAGCCCTCTGACGGAGCGCCGGATTCATCCGGGCTTTCATTCATTTATTCATCTCTCCCAATCTTATGAAAAAACCAATCCGCATCGGCCTCATCGGCTATGGCTTCATGGGTCGCACCCATTCGAATGCTTACTCCCAACTCGCCCATTTCTTCGACACCGAACACGTCCCGGTCCGCCAAGCCGTCTGCGGTCGCGATGAGGAAAAGGTCAAAGCCTTCGCCGAAAAATGGGGCTATGCCTCCTACGAAACCGACTGGCGCGAACTCGTAAAGCGCGACGACATCGACGCCATCGACATTTGCACGCCTAACAACTCCCACGCTGAGATCGCCCTCGCCTGCATCGCCAACGGCAAGATGATCCTCTGCGAAAAACCACTCGCCCTCAATGGCGAGCAAGGCGAAACCATGGTCGCTGCCGTCGAGAAATCCGGGTTGCCCAACCTCGTTTGGTATAACTACCGGTTTCTCCCCGCCGTCACCCACGCCAAGAACATCGTCGATGCCGGCGAGCTGGGCCGCATCTTCCACTACCGCGCGAATTTCCTCCAAGACTGGACGATTTCCGAAGATCTCCCGCAAGGCGGTGCCGGACTCTGGCGGCTCGATGCCGCAGCCGCCGGCTCCGGCGTGACCGGAGATTTGTTAGCCCACTGCATCGACACCGCCCGCTGGATCAATGGCGACATCGTTTCTGTGAGTGCGATGACTGAGACCTTCATCAAGGAACGCGTCCACACCGAGACGGGCGAGAAACAAGCCGTCACCATCGACGATGCCTGCGCCTTCTTGGCCCGTTTTGAAAACGGCTCGCTCGCGATCTTCGAGTCCACCCGCTACGCCCGCGGCCACAAGGCGCTCTACACCTTTGAGATTAACGGTGAGAAA
>JAYVEJ010000087.1:0-2390 GCA_043748885.1 Luteolibacter sp.
CTGCTGGCTCTGAAGCTCATCCGCGAGTGGTTGGTTAGAGAACCCGGCCGTCGCTTCGTGCTGGCGACCGGCACCGCAACCGGCCACGCCGTGGCGACGGCGGCACAAATCCCCGGCCTGCGGGTCACTTATGCGCCGTTGGATTTCCGCTGGATGGTCGGCTGTTATTTGAAACGCTTCGAGCCAACGCAGATCGTCCTGATCGAGAGCGAGGTGTGGCCGCATTTGTTACTCGCATGCCAGCGGCGGAACATCCCGGTGCGCCTCGTCAATGCCCGCATGTCACCCCGCTCGGCGCGGCGATTCAGGAAATTTGCCGACTGGCTGCGTCCGGTCTATCGACTGCTAGATGCGGTGGCCATCCAGGAACCCGACGACGCAGCCATCTGGGAAACCCTCGGCATCGGGCCGGAAAAAATCCACGCCACGGGCAGTTTGAAATTTGATCCCGGCAGCGGCGCACGCCCGGCGCGGCGACCCGAGTTTCAGGAAATGCTCGATAATTTCGGCCAAGGCCGACCGGTGATTCTAGCAGCCAGCACCCACCCCGGCGAGGACGCATGGATCGCCCGTGCGATCTATCAGGCCAGACCGGATGCGCTGGCAGTGATCGTGCCGCGCCATGCGGAGCGGCGCTCGGAAGTGATGGCGGAACTCGAAGACGCGGGCTTCGGCGCGAGGTTGAGATCCTCCTTTCCAGAGGCCGCAGCGACCAGTGATCGCCGCCATGTATTCGTCATCGACAGCACCGGCGAACTCCTCGATTGGACCGCGCACGCCGATGTGGTCATCATCGGCAAGAGCTTTCTCTCCACCGGCGGCCAGAATCCCTGCGAGGCGATTGTTGCGGAAAAGCCGGTGATTTTCGGCCCGCACATGGAGAATTTCCAACCGCTCGCCCGCCGCCTCATTGACTGCGGTGCTTGCATTTCCGCTAGAGATGCGGACGAACTCACCCGCGCCATCGTCACAGCGCTCGAGCCGGAGAAGGCTCAGGCAATGACCCGCGAGGCCACCACATTGTTAGCCCGCCACGACGGCGCGACGCGGCGGATTCTAGCACTTCTTGTGGCCGGAAATAGGTGCATAATTTGATGCAAGCGGAGTTTGTCATTTTCAAATTCGGTCTTTAGAGTGCGCGTCGTGAGTGATTCTGATACCGATCCAATGAGCAGCCTCTTGTCCAGCTTCGCACTGGGACCCGCGTGGGCACGCGCCGCCGGCGATACCACCGAGCGCAAACCCAAAACCTTTGCCGGAGGCGATGATCACCCACCCCGCCGCGATGATCGCGACCGCGGCCCGCGAAGCGGTGGCTCGCGCGAGGGTGGCGACCGCCGCCCGCCGCAAGGCCGTGGCGGCAACTACGAGGATCGTCGTAGCGGCCCGCCTCCCCAGATGGAAGTCGGCCCGGAAGATGGCGTCCGCGCCACCATCGCACCAGATCCACAGGCGGTGCATCTCATCGGCAAGGAAGTCCATCAGGTCGCGCGGGTCTATCCGTTATTCGATGTCGCGAAGATTCTGCTTGCGGAAAAATCCCGCTGCCGGGCGATTTTCGAAGCTCCCGAGCCGCACGCCCCGCTGATCCGCGGCAAGCTCGAAGAATCCGTTTTCCTGACGCGTGAGGAAGCACTCCGCCATCTTTGGAACTCCGATCTGCGGAATGATTTGATCGAGGAAGAAACCATCGACGTCGAGCCACCCACGGGGAATTTCCAAGCGATCGCCCGCTGCGGGATTTCCGGCGAGTGGTTAGGGCCCGTCAATTTCCACTCCTATCAGACGAACCTGCGCCGTCTGCATCGCGAGCGATTTGCACGGATGCCGTTCGAGGCTTACTCGGCCAAGGTCCGCACCGAGCGCGGCGAGGAAGCCGTCAACGCGTGGTTAGAAACGACCAAGAAAAAGACCCGCTGGCGGATCAAGGGCGAGGACGACGAGGCATGGATCGACGACCGTGCGGAAGCCGAACGCGCACTTGGAGCACGCTGTTTCGACAAGGCATTCGAAGAAGTCCGGATGGCCGATGTCTCGGGAGCCATCCCGGCTAAAAATCTATCGCCCTCGTTGTTAGTTTCGTTAAAAATTTCCGGCACCCATGCCCGCAATCATCCAGCGATCTTGATCCCGGCGGTGTGCCGCGCTGTCGAGGCCGAGCACCTTCCGGTTTTCAAACGCCAGGGCAAACTCCACACCGGCCCAGCCCGCCCGCATCCGTTGCCACTCAACGCAATTCTCGCCGAGCGCCCCGGCCAGATGGTCGCTTGGATTCGCGAGAACAGCCCGACGAAACTCGAAGGACTGTGGAAATCCGTCCTGCCCGAGGGCAGCACCGCCCCGCCCGCCGAGTATGCGGCCGATCTTTTCTGGCTGCTGCATCAAGGGCA
>JAYVEJ010000088.1:0-6384 GCA_043748885.1 Luteolibacter sp.
CGCCTGACCGGTCGCGCCGGGAACACCCGAGGTCCAGCTCGCCGCATTACTCCAATTGTTGGAAGTGGTGTTCCAAGTGAATGTAGAATTCGTCACTGAGATACTCACTGTCGCAGTTGCGGAATCGACAGTGCCGTCATTGACCTTGAAGGTGAAACTATCGCTTCCATTGTAGCTGGTTGTCGGAGTGTAGGTCACGTTCGGTCCCGTGCCAGTGATCCCGCCGTGACTTGGCAGCGTGACAACCGAATATGTCAGCGGGCTGCCTTCCACGTCGGTGCCGCTCAGGGTGATGGCGGCGGCTGTATTTACGAGGGTGGTGACAGACTGGGGTGTCGCAACCGGCGCGTCATTGACTGGAGTCACCGTGATATAAACCGTGGCAAAAGCTGAATCCACAGTGCCGTCGTTGGCCTTGTAGTCAAAACTATCAGATCCGTTGTAATTCGCGGCTGGGGTGTAAGTCACATTCGGCCCGCTACCACTAATTGAGCCGTGAGCGGGCGTAGTCGTCACATAACTCAGGGCATTACCATCCACATCATAACCCGGTAAAACAACAAGCCTAGCCGTATCCTCCGCCGTACTTACGCTCTGCGAAATCACTACCGGTGGGTCGTTCACGGCGGTCACCGTGACTGAAATGGTGGCGACACCCGAATCACTGGTGCCATCGTTAGCCTTGAAGGTGAAGCGATCCGTTCCGTTGAAATTAGCGGCAGGCGTGTAAGTCATGCTCGGTGGCGTGCCGCCGAGCGTTCCATGGCTCGGCAAAGTCATGATCGAATAGACCAGAGCGTTCCCCTCGGCATCGGTGGCGGACAGGGTGATTGCCTTGGCGTTGTCCTCAGGCGTGCTCACACTCTGAGCTGTGGCGACGGGTGGAGCATTCAGAGTCGGCACGGTGAGAATGCCACTGCCTGAAAAGTAGGTATCATTCTTCGTGGTCGCGCTTGACGCCGTCGAACCATAAGTGCCCTGCGGCTGGGCGACGCCACCCAGCGAGAGGGATGCCACTTGCCTGCTGCCACCGGCCAGATTCAACTTCCCGCCGCTCAACAGAGCGATCGGTCCTTGTCCCAAGGCAGCCGCGCTGGTGCAGGTGAGCGTCCCGGCAACCACCGTGGTGGCACCCGTGTAGGTGTTGGCACCCGAGAGTGTTAGGGTGGTGTTATCGCCCATCTTCTTGAAGCCACCCGGACCACTGATCACACCCGAGATGTTGAATCCACCCGTGGTTTGAAGGTCAATGGTCGTGGTACCCGTCAAGCCCACGGCACCTGACCAGACATCGTCGCGCCAGCCGTTGGAGGCGATAAGCGTTGCGTTGTTGAGAGACAGGCTATTGTTCATGGCCGCTCTCTGGAGAATCAGCGTGCTACCGCTATTGACCGTGATCGAACCCGGTCCGAAAGCAGAGCTATTCTGCACACCCATTTCGAGTGCTCCTGAGTTGATTACAGTACCACCGGTGTAAGTGTTCACCCCATTGAGGATTACCCTGCCCTTGTTGCTCATCGTCAAACTTCCGGATCCTGAGATGTTTCCCATGAAACTCATGACTCCCGAACCGCTGCCCCCGAGCGTGGTCGCGGCGGCTAGAATCACGGGCGTGTTGACTGTTGCGTTGTCGTTGCTGTTCTGATTAATCTTGGGCGGAAACGGACCGTTCGTGGATGCGGTGATGCTGTTCGCGCCCGAAATGCTAACCGCTCCACCGACGTTGAGTTGATTGAACAAAAAGGTGCTACCATGATTCTGGGTCGTGGTGTAGCTGCCTGCCTTGTTAAAATTCAGGTTGTAATACACCTGCCCACCCGCTGCGGGATAGGCCGCAGCGCCCGCCGAATCTGTCCATTTAGTCGTGTCATTCCAGTTACCATCCACTGCATTTGTCCAGAAATAGGGTGTGGAGACTCCGCCTAAAATGGTCAGCGCTATGGTAGCTGGAGCGGAGTTACCATTGCCATTGTTGACGACGAAGCTGAAACTATCGGTACCACTGTAATTCGTGAAGGGTGTGTAAACCAAGTTCGGCGCGGTACCGCTAAGACTTCCATTAGATGGAAGCCCGGTGATCGAGTAAGTGAGTGGAACTGAGACCATGCCGCTGCCACCGAGCGTGATCGCCTGCGTCGTATTCTGAACCATAGTGAAGCTCTGCGAGTGGCCATAAGCCACGCGGTTGGTCGCCGCCGCGCCACTGTATAACCACTCCTGACCGATGATCGTGCCGTTAAGTCCGGCAAACGATGGTCCAGTCCATTTCAGTTTCGCCACTGCCGATCCTGTATTCTCATAATAATCCATCGTCAGCTCAACACGCTGCCCGGCCGTTAGATTGATTGAAGTGCCATCGGTCCATGATGTTGACTTGTCGGTAAATCCATCGAGCACCAGAGCACCATTGACATACAAGCGCACTCCATCACTGCTGAATGATGAGAACTTGTAAGTCGCCGTTTCCGGGACCAGCAACTGGGCGGTCCAGCGCACGCTAAAGGTGTCCGCCCCAATCAAAGGATCAGGCGAGCCAGTTCCCCAGTCGAAATTCACCTGCGTATCCGTGCGCGTGAGTTTCAGGTTAGTGAAGTCCGCATTATCAAAATACTCCCCTTTCACTCCGTTTCCGGCGGCACCGACGATGATACTAACCGTTCCCGGCTCCGAAGTCGTTACGCTATCAACCACCCGAAACGTGAAGCTGTCTGGACCCGTGTATCCCCCAGTCGGCGTGTATGTCAAATTCGGTGGTGTCCCGGTCAATGAACCATGAGCCGGAGCCGTCATTTGGAAGAAGCCCAACGTCGTCCCCCGGCAAGTGGAACCCGTCAATGTGATGGCTTTAGGAACCGTCGTGACCACGACCTGCGAATTGGCGACTGCATTCAAATTTGCATACCCCGCAGGTGAAGTGGTAGCAGCCTCAATGCTGGCAATGGTGTTATTGAGAACCGCGTATTGAGCAGGGTCTGCTACAACATTCCAATTGAGAGCGAGCTGCCGAAGGGCTGGCAATGTCCACCGCGCCGAGTCTCCGCTGGACGCGAGGAAGTTCATGGCTGGCGTCTGAAAATTTTGGGAACCCCAACCCCATCCTGGGTCAATATACTGCATGGCCATTGCGATCGGGACCGCTTCAGCTGCTTTGAACTTTACCAGCGTATCAAGACCCGACTTGCGGGCTTCTCCATGCCACATGGTATCCGCCAGAGCCTCATTCGTGGCGACCGCGAACAGCTCCGGCGTGAGCGCCTGCGCGTCTGCCACAGTTAGATAGTTATAGGTGAATTTGGCAACTCCGAGACGGGGATTCGAGTCGGGCTGCCGTAAACCCGCCCTAATCGCCGGATAGAGCAAATTCTTGGCTGCATTGATCGTCGCGGAGGCGACGTCGGGTCCATGGTAAACATCATCGCCGAAAAGTTCGAACGACAAGAATCCATTGGCAATCTGCACCGGATCGTTCGGAGCGATCACGTCCGGGTCAGTCGCGTTCGCGACGAACGCGGTCAGCATTTCGGGCAATTTGCCGACCGCCGCCGTACCATAGTTACGCAGCGCTTTCGCAGCCACCGCACGGACCCACAAATCAGGATCGGACAGCCGCTGAACCAACAGATCCACCGCTCCAGTGGTGTTGAGAGCGCTGATTGCCCCAAGAGCCTGGCAGGCCCCCATGCGACCGCTGGCATTGGCAGTTCCGGTGGCCGCCGCCATGGTCATCAGCGTGCTCACTTCACCCGCCGTGAGGCTAGCTGAGCGGGTGCCCAATTGAAGGGCGGCATAGTAACGCACGACCGGGTCGTATTCACCTAGGTCGGCGGTCAATCGGCTGGTCGAGTAGGCAGCGCAATCCTGCCGGTAAGTCGCGGCGGCAACGGCGTTCGTCACCTTGGCTGCGGTCAGCGTGTGGGCAGCGAGGTTATTTCTGCCGGTGATGTAGAGACGGTTCAACGATACTCCATAGTTAAGGATGTAAATCGCGGTTGGACTCATGTCGTTATAGCCGCAAGCACCCAGGTAGGTATTGTCCGCCGTAGGACCCGCGCCATATTGGTCACCGCCGCCGTAGGAGAAAGATCCATCAGTGCGCCGCTCGAGATCCAGATGCCACTGGATATTTCCCATGTATCCAGCCGCCGCGGCCGGACCACCCATATTAGCACCGATGGCGCCCCACAGGTAACTCAACCCTTGGCCTGTGTGCCCATACTCGCGGCCCACGTATCCCGACACGGACATGCGCGCGTAATACTCGGCTTCCGCGAGACGACTGCTATCTTGCAAGCCGAACAGTGCGGCACACATCGCATCCTTGCCATTCGAAGCGTGGGTGGCGACGACCGGTTCGTGCTCACCGTAAGGGATGGAACCCTTATTCATATAGTAACCGAAAAAATCCGAGGCACGCTGGATTCCCAGGTTGATCTCCGGGTCGATCGATTGATTTCCCGCAACCAACGCGATTTTCCCCATCACGATGCTGACGTTCGTTGGAATCCCCACCGCGTTCACCGGACCATATGGAGTGACCGTGCCATGCAAGCTGCCATCTGCCTTCACTCCGGTACCACCGTGGCTGAAGGTGCCGTAACGGCTCTGGCCCTTCGCCATGCTAACGGTGAAGTTGTTGATGCCAGGTAAAATCGCAGGATCAATCGCCACGCTATCCGCAAGCGAGCGCATGTAAAACTCGCTGAGAAAAATATTCATGTAAGACCAGTCCCATAACTCCATACCTCCCGACACCAAATTCATGGTAGCCAATGTCTTCGCATAGCTCTGCAAGCGGGTCTGAACCGTTGAATAATTTGCATCTCCAGGGGCCACCCCCGCGAGCAAAGCCAGCGCCTTGATCGCACCGCCATAAGTTGGTGTTAGGTAGTTCGGATCGGCGAGAAGTTCGCCTACGAGCTTGGTGCGGGCATTGGCAAGGATGAGCGCGGACTTCGGACAACTGTAGGGAGCCGCCGAAGCATAATTGCCCAGAATGGCCATAGGGATGTTAACATCGGCAATGGTGCCAGGCGATGGCCCGCGCCAACGTTTCACCCTGAGCGTGCCTGCTCCGGTGTTCTCGGCATCACCAATTGCCTTGCCTAGGGCTTTCCGGCAATCCGATGAGAACATCGGCACCGCCGCCGTCGTGCTGCTGCCTCCGATCGCCCCCAAGATCACATCGTCCACCTGTAAGACCGCATTACCCGGAGCGCTGGCGATGGCGACTAGGATCTGCCGACTCGACGCGGTGACCAGTCCGGTCGCCCCAGGGCTATCTTCCAGCTTACCGATGGCAGGCTCGATGTAGATCCATCCCCTCAGTCCGGTGGCTCCTAGGTTGTAGGTCTCCGAGTACGACCGCGAACTGTAGAGCGGATCCGCCTTTAGCGCAGCGATCACACCTGCGGCAGTGAAATCGGGATTCGCGACAAACGCGCTGGCTGCCGCTGGCATAAGTATCAAAAGCGCACCCCCAAACAATGCGGAGAGTGAATGACGACGATGGATTTTCTTTTGCATGAATTTATAGGGTTGGAAATTGATGATAAAAACTCGAATCTCAGTAACTATCCTAAGGACTAACCTTTTGCTCAATCAGAACGAAGGTCTCACGGCGTCACGCTTAGGTTGCTAAACTGTGAACTATTCAAAGTAGTAGTGGCACCACTGCTAACAGCCAGACCGATGTAGCAATTTGTCGCCATCGTCACGGTGGTGCTGCCGACCGAGGTCCAGGTGGTGCCGTTAGTTCCTTTATAAGCCGTGATGGTGGTACCGCTGCGGACGAGGCGCACCCAAGCATTCGGCACGATGCCGGTGCTGCTGTTGGTGGTGGCATTACTGCCGCCGGTGGTCGCGCGGCGCACCCAGCGATAGGTTCCAGTGCCGGACATCCCCAGGAAGATTTGCATGGAGTTAGTCGCTAACGTATCCCGGATCATCACGCCGACTCGCGAGGCGGTGCCGGTGTCTTGAAGGGTGCTGATCTTAGCAATGATTTCACCATCGCCAGTGAGGGTCTGATAGGTGAAACGGAGTTTATCACTGGTGGTGCCGAGCGCTCCCGATCCCGCTTGGGTGAAGGTGCCCGCATTGTAAGACACGGAACCTGCCAACATCCCGGTGCCGAGATCCCCTGTTAGCCATGGCAGGGGCAGTGCCGACACTGTGATTTGAAGTCCTGCATCGGCCGTGGCCGCACTGCTATCGGTAGCACGAACCACAAAACTATTGAGACCTGCACTGCCGAGCGTGGGCGTGCCAGATAATGTTCCATCAGTCGCCACCGCGAGCCACGCCGGACCACTGACTTTCGAGTAGGTGATAGTATCCCCTGCATCGACGTCGGTTGCCTTCCCGCTCAGCGTCTGGCCAGTGTAG
>JAYVEJ010000089.1:0-2387 GCA_043748885.1 Luteolibacter sp.
TAGGTTCATGGTTCTTCGATTCTGTGGGTTCTTGGTCCAGAAATCTAGAGCACCTCAACTCGAATCTTGGGGTGGATGTCAAGGCACTCGCAAAGGTCATTTATCGGGTCCGGCCCGCAGTGCAAAAACTTGGGGATAAGGGTAAGTTGGCCGCCACAATCCTAGAAATCTGCGAGAACGCAGAAGTTGAGGAGGCGCTCCCCAGGGCAATGAAGGCCCTTGAAAACCTTGAGATGCTCAGAAAAAAGCCGAGTCATTTTTGGGGCCTCGGCTCGTCGGATCTCCAGTTGCTGCGGAACGGTGCTTTCGATGCTTTCGCTGAGGCTTATATCACTGACCTAACCGCTAGTCTTTCGGGCTATCGTTTTTACGACTTTCTGAAGCCACTTCGGGAGCCACTCAAGGGGGTGAATCGCCTGCTCCTTGTCATAGATGACTTTGAAATAGTTGGGCAGGTAGCTGGCGATTTCATTGTCAGCAGCTTATTAACACGCCTTCGCAAAGCACGGTTTCCTACTCTTGCGATAATCCTCGGCAGAGATGATTTGTTCGACGCACACATCGACTTTAACCAACATCTCGATAGTTGGATAGAGTATCGCGAGAGGCTTGCTCCGTTTTCCTTGGAGGAAGGGGTAAATTTTCTGAAAGAATCGGGCTACTCGGATGAGGACGCTCTGGATATACACACCAAATCGCGTGGTTATCCGTTTATCTTGCGCCTCTTTGCTGATAACCCGGAATCGAAGAACCGAAAAAGTCCGCTCTTTTTCAAGAGGTTTTATGAACGCACAACGCGATGGATGACCTCGGAGCAACGAGAGTGGCTCATCCAGCTTTGCAGTCTCGACGAAGTCAACGAGGCGTCGATTCGAAAAGTGTTACCAAGGACCAGCGAGACGGTCGTCATGAAGTGGTTTGAGCAAGAGGCTTCAATCCGAGATACAGAGTCGGATGGTGTTTTTCGGGTCGAGCCGTTTATCCGCCACATGCTTCAAGAGTATCATCGTCTAGTGACGGGCACTAATGAAGCTGTGCAGGTTCAAGAGGAGACTCGAGAGGTCGGGGATTCGTCGTCTATCTAACTCCGGGCAATGATTACAACACTCTAACGACGTAAGTTATGCGATACGAGGCTTGGGGTTTTCGCAAAAACGGTGGCGCTTCCGCCAAAATTGAAAAAGCACGTTTTTACGAGATAAAGGCTGCGAAGACAGTCTGTCTTTTCGCAGTCGATTTAGAGGAAAAACTCGTTCTTTTACTCGATAACTTCGCTGAATTTGAGTTTGAAATGCTGCGGATCGCAGAGGCTTCGTTGATTTGGCCTAAGCGGGATCACCAAGGCTCGATGCTAGAAAGACTGACTCTAGACCGGCGTCTCGTAAATCTCTTGACGTCTTGTCGGCTGTATCTCGACCAAACCGATCATGGAATTTCCGGACTATTTGGAGACGCCAGCCAGCAACTTGCCGATGTTAAGAAGACAAAAAATGAGCTGTATGATTCCTATTTCGGCTATCGCTTCATGGAAGCCTTGCGAAACCACGTTCAGCATTCAGGCTTACCTGTTCACGTTATCGATTACCAGAGGATTCGCAGGAAAAGAGATGGTCCTGACTATTGGGACTTTATTGTTGTTCCTGAATCAGAGATTAGCACACTTGCCGAGAACGGGAAATTCAAAGTGCCGGTCTTGAAGGAATTGGAGAAAATGGGTAAGAAGCTAGATCTTCGCCAGCCGGTTCGGGAATACGTTTCCTGCTTCATTCAACTCCACGAGAAGCTGCGTGAAACGATAAACAGTCGGCTCACGGTGGCTCGTTCCGTTTATCAGGATTCCCTTGCCGAATTTTCTATCCGCGATGGTGAGGAGATTCAATTTCCGAGTCTCGTGGAGTGCAATGAAGATGGAACTACAAATGAAAAGATTGACTTAGCTGGGGACTTCCTCGGCTACTACGATGCTCTCTTCATGAAGAATGCGGCAAACAAGAATTTGCAGCAATCCGTAGCATCGAATAGCGACTAGGACGCATAAACAAAGAAGAATGGCGATGAAGGCGCGCTGTTTGCCTGGCTGCGCGGGCATTTCCAGCGGTGC
This sequence comes from Luteolibacter sp., assembly GCA_043748885.1. Lineage (GTDB taxonomy): Bacteria > Verrucomicrobiota > Verrucomicrobiia > Verrucomicrobiales > Akkermansiaceae > Luteolibacter. The sequence goes on from JAYVEJ010000089.1 coordinate 2,102, forward strand.
GACCGGCTGCGGCTCGTCATCGGCTATCGCCGGAAGTATCTGGAATCGCTCGTGCGGCAGGGCGAGGAGGAGGCCGGGAAGATCGCGGAGGAATACCGGCAGGCGGGCGCGCAGAACGAGCAGGCATAAGCGGAGACGGCGGCGGCACTGGCGCAAATTGGGATCGCCGTGCGCCGGTTTGATGCGTTCGCTTCATCGCGGAGCGATGGCCCGCCGGTAGCCGGGGCTTTCAAGCCCCGGATGAAGCGCGACGAGGGATGCGTCGCGGAGCGACGCCTGCGCTCAA
>JAYVEJ010000090.1:0-2386 GCA_043748885.1 Luteolibacter sp.
CCGCGAGGCCGCGGACACGCAGAATGTTCCGCTTTTCATCTTCGGATCGTCGTGAGGCGGCGGATAGAAATTATTCACCGAGTAGATCGCCCTGACCGATTTCGAATGCCCTACCTGATAGACGGGGCGGGTCCACACCGAGGTGGGACGGATCGAAGTCGGTCCCCGGAGTTTGAGGAACGACATCCCGTGCCAAAGGGAATTGGCCGGGCGGGGGGCGTCGATCACCTGATGGAAATCCTCGTCGAGGTCGAACAGGACATCATCCCTGAATTCGAAGCCAAAGGGTTCGCACAGCTCGTTCATGTTGGATGCGGAACCAAACACATTGGTATGATCCCCTATCAAAAACAGCCCGCCGCCACCACGGACAAACTCCCGGACCAGATCGATCTCCTCCTTAGTGAAGCGACGGTCCGCGTCGTAAACCATCAACGTGCTGGCACCGTCCAGATCCGCCGCAGTGAGCGGTCCTGTCGCGTCAGCCACCGGATAGAAAACCTCGAACAGCCGCTTGAGACAGCCATAGTTGTATCCCGAATCCGCGCCATACCACTCGCGGTCGTAAGGCCGGTCGCTGCGGGACCACTGGCTGTGATAGCTGCTGATCACAAGCTTGCCAGCCTTGGGGGTTCCTTCCGGTTCCCAAAAAATGATGCCTGCGAGCACCAGCATGAGCAGTGCGCCGCCCCAGCCCAGCACTTTCGGCACGCCTGATCGCGGACGATCCGGGAACAGCGGCGCGGATAAAAAGCGCCCGACCAAGACTCCCCCCGCTAGCAGGAATGGCAGATAGATCCATACTGCCGCCGCTTCGTCCATGAACGGGCGGTATGGAAGTTCCTCGCTCTCGTAGCCGACAAATTCAAACAGCCCGGTTGCTAACAGCACCACGCATCCCATCCGGACAATCGCGGTCGCCAGCAGGATTCCCACGATCATCCCCAGCTTGCGCGGCAATTCCCGCACCGGTGTGTCCGACCACAACATCCAAACCATCGCGACTGCTAGAAACAGAAACGGCACTTTCAAGCCCATGCCGTCGATCGAGGCCAAGAACTCCAGCGGACCCGCCATCGTGGTGAGAAGGACGTGCCCACCGCGACTGCCGACCGACAGGCCGGTGAGACTGAGGAACCCATCGACCAGCGTGGCGAAAACGGGAATGCCTTCCTTCCAGCGCATCGCCGCATAATCCGCCGCCGCCGCCGCCATCCACCCGATCACCAGCGCGGCCACTTGCAGCCACGCCACGCTTCCTAACAATCGCGCACCACGCCCCTGCCCCGCAGCCTTGTGCGCCACCCGCAGGTCGGCACCTGCGCCAGCAAGCCACAATCCCGCCGCCAACCACGGATGGAGTTGCATCAGTGCCAAGGCGAAGGTCTTGGCGAGTATCGAGAGAAAAATCATCGGTTCGTGGAATCCAACAGGTTTTTCAGGAATGCGGTGTTTGCCGGATCATGGTTTTTGTGTCCCTCCACATTGCGGTTTTGCAGGAACTCCGAATCGCCGATCAGCACCAGCGAACCTCTGCCCACCGCGACGGAAACCATCAGGGGAGAATTGTCAGGAGTGGCACAAATGATCGTCGCGTTTGCCGGATACTTGTCGAGAGGCCACGCGCTCATAAACGAAACCGGCTGGCCAAACGCCTGACGATCAAAAAACCGCCCGTAAGGCACGTTGCCGATCTTGAGGCCAAGGGGCTCTAGCAGACTGCGGCATCCATCCGCGTCGAGGAAACCGCAGCCGAGAATCACGGTTCCGCCACGTTCCATGAAGCGCATCAAATCGTGTCGTTCGCCCCCCGATAGCGGGCACTGCGGCGCGTTTAGCACCACATAGCGGGCCACGTCTAACATCCCAGGATCCCAGTGGTTCATCGCGACGGGCATCTCGCCGTGACGGAGAAAGTTAATCGCCACCCCGTGCAGGCCGTTCTCCATGGCGGAGTGTTTCGACGCGTTCGGTTGATGGGAAAAATCCAGCACCGCGAGATGTGCGCGGGAAAACGTCGGTTCGTAGTCCGGCAGGCCACCTTTGCCGTGCGAGATGATCGACACAAACCCCGCAGAAATCAACGCGCCCGCTTGGATCGCCAGCGTCCGCCACAGGAATGCCAGCCCCACGATTCCCGCCACTAACAGCGCCGCGATTCCTCTGCCGGCGGCAGATGCCGAGAACGACCAATCGTTAGACTCGCCCAACCACCCGAGGCTTGCCCGGAGCAATTCGAACGAGCGCGTCAGGTTATTGTTGAAGAAGCTCGAAGTGTCGCCAAAAACCAGCACCCGACCTTGGCCGTAGCGCTCGCCCGCGACCAACACCAAGTCGCCAAGCCGCTCGCTGGGCTGATATTTGAAATCGCCGAGGTAACCGCGAT
>JAYVEJ010000091.1:0-2380 GCA_043748885.1 Luteolibacter sp.
TTCGAAGTCTCTCACTCCAAAACAAAAATACACCAAGGTCACCCCGCTTCTCCGCACCCTCTCTGAGTCAGGAAAAGTCATGGCGCACGGTGCCACCAAAGCTGCCATTTGGAAACTGAACCCCTAATTCCGCTGCAATGCGCTGCAATCCCCACCCATCATGGCCCGCTCATCCGCAGCACACCTCGACTTTTCCGCTATGGAACCGAGCAATCACCTCGAACTGAAAACCGGAGCGTTGAAACAACCATCTAACCATCCCTCCTAATGTCCGCCAAAGCCACGTGGAAAGTCAGTGCTGCCGTGATGGCGAGCCGGGTGTTAGGGATGGCGCGGGACATGATGTTCGGCGCACTTTACGGCGGCTCATGGATGATGGATTGTTTTGTGGTCGCTTTTCGAATCCCTAACTTGTTGCGAGATATGTTTGCCGAAGGCGCGCTGTCGCAGGCATTCGTGACCACGTTCTCGAAGAAGCTGAAGTCCGATGGCGATGAGTCCGCTTGGGCTTTGGCTAACAAGATGACTACGCTGGCGGCGGTTTTCATGAGCCTTGTCACGCTGATAGGAATCGCGGCGGCACCCTGGATCGTGGGATTGATGACTGCGGCGCGGCACGATTACGATCCCGGGCAAATCACGTTGATGGTGACGATGACGCGGGTGATGTATCCGTTCATCTTGTTAGTTTCACTGGCGGCGCTGGCGATGGGGATTTTAAATGCGAAGAACGTGTTCGGAATGCCGGCCTTGTCGTCGTGTTTCTTTAATCTCGGCTCGATGATCGGCGGCGCGGCCATCGGTTACTGGATGGACCCCGCGTGGGGGCCGCAGAGTTTGATCGGGTTTTCGATCGGGGTTGTGATCGGTGGAATGGCGCAGCTCGGTTGCCAGTTCCCGGCATTGTGGCGGGTGGGTTATCGGTTCGCGGCAGATTTCAAATGGCGCGATCCAGGAGTGCGGCAGATCCTGCGGTTGATGGGACCGGCGGTAATTTCCTCGTCGGTGGTCCAGTTCAACGTGGTGGTGAATACCATGTTCGCGCTCAAAGTGGGTGAAGGCGCGGCGAGTTGGTTGAGTTATGCCTTCCGCGTGATGCAGCTTCCCATCGGCGTCTTCGGGGTGGCGATCGCGACAGTCACTCTACCCGCACTTTCACGCGCGGCGATTGGCGGAATTTCCGCTGAATTTCGACCCACCTTGGCGAAGGGCTTGCGGCTGGTGGCATTTTTGGTGATTCCTTCTGCCTTGGGACTCGCGTTTCTAGCAGAGCCGATCATCAGCCTGCTTTTCGAGCGGGGGAAATTCCATGAAATCGACCGAATTCAAACCGCGGCGGCGCTCCGGGCGTATGGCTACGGGTTGGTGTTTTATGCGTGGCTCAAAGTGCTTCAGCCCGCGTTCTATGCCATCGACAAGCGTTGGTTCCCGATGTTGGTGAGCTTCCTCGCACTGGCAATCAACCTTGGTTTAAACTATCTATTTGTGGTCGTGCTGCGGTGGGGTCACGAGTCGCTGGCACTGACGACGAGTATCTCCGCGAGTATCAATTTCCTACTACTATTCTGCGCGATGCGAAAGTTCACGGGTGACCTGGGTTCGGCGGAGCTGCTGATCCTGTTAGCCAAACTGGTACTAGCGGGAGCGGTAATGTCCGTGGTGTGCGTGCTGGCAAATCATTATCTATTCGCCAATCTGGCAGCAACGATGCTTTGGCTAAAAGTAATCTACCTCGGTCTAGCCATCGGCGTGGCGTCGGGGGTTTACTTCATGGCGGCGAAGCTATTGCGAGTGGCGGAAGCAGAGGACGCGATGGAAATGATCCTGCGCAAGCTGCGGCGTTAGATCTCACGGCTCGCGCGTGATCGCGCTGACGGCGCTGGCTTTGCGGGCACTCCACAAGCGGCCGATTAGCCACAGCGTCACTTACAACGACACGGCCTGCCAGAAATAGAATGCCCTCGGCACCGAGCGCGCGAGGTTGGCAGGCAGCTCGGTGATCGATAGCAACAGAACTCACGATCCGACCTCGATTTTGGGGAAGGGGCGTGCAAGTTTAGATTCCCGGAATTCGGGAGTTTTTGGGAGGTTGGCGGTGTGGTTAGGCTTCTGGGATGTCGGGCGATGCCTTGGATGTTCTGGGTGGCAGTGGCTGTTATGGGAGTGTCAGTGCTTTGACTGATCGTGCTGGTTTCGCTGGCGATCTTCGGCCGCGCGGACGGCCAGATTTACCGGGCGACTTCGTCGTTGATATTGGTCCGAGTTTATGCGGCGACATTGCTGCTGTTGGTGCTGGCCACCATCGGCTTCCACGCATCCGAGCGCTATGGGTTCAAATAGGACTGGATGTCGAAGTTCGATGTCTCGGGTCTCGGTTGGA
>JAYVEJ010000092.1:0-2378 GCA_043748885.1 Luteolibacter sp.
CACAATAAATGGAGATCACTGAGCCGGGATCGCCTTGGCGGGCGGCGCGGCCGAAGAGTTGGCGATCCACGCGGGCGCTCTCGTTGGCCTCGGTGGCGACGACGTGCAGCCCGCCTAGCAGATCGACTCCGTGCTCGAGTTTGATGTCGGTGCCACGGCCAGCCATGCTGGTGGCGATGGTGATGCCGCCGCGCTGGCCGGCGCGGGAAACGAGCAACGCTTCTTCGCGATGGCGGACGGCATTTAGGACTTGGTCGCAGCCGGGAAAGCGCGCGCCGCGCAGGAGAGTGGCGACTTGCTCGCTGGCATCCACAGTGCGCGCACCGATCAGCAAGGGCTGGCCGCGAGCGTGGCGGGATTTGATTTCATGGAGCAACGCCGCTTGCTGCTGACCGGCAGTGGCGCAGAAGCGGGTGCCGGCATAGTGGCGCTGGCAGGCAAGGTTGCGCGGGATGGTCACGAACGGCGCATGATAGGTGTGCCACAACTCGCCCGCCGCCTCGCGCAAGGTGCCGCTGGCTCCTGCTAGAACGCTGTATTTCCGGAAGTAGGCTTGGAAACTGATTCGCGCTAACGTCTCGGTGGCACCGGTGACGGTTAGACCTTCCTTGGCCTCGATGATTTGGTGCAAACCTTGCTGCCAAGTCCGCATCGCCATCGGCCGACCGGTCGCGGGATCGACGATGACGACCTTGCCGTCATCGACCACATATTGCTCGTCGCGCAGGAAAAACTCGCGGGCTTCGACTGCTTGGCGGGCGAGTTCGAGGCGGCGGCGGCGGTTCGCCCACAGTCCGACTTGCGGCAAGTCTAACTGCTGGAGCGCTCGCTCCATGCCGGGTGCCAGCAATTCCGCCGAGCGGCGGGCGCGGTCGAGGCGGTAGTGGGTGTCTGGCTCGAAGGCGGAAACTAACGTCCACGCAGCAGTGGCGACGCGCTCCATTTCCCCGGCGTCTAACGTCCGGCTGATGATCAACGGCGTCACGGCTTCGTCGATGAGTGCGTGATCCGCCTCGTCGATGAGCGTCGCGTGCAAACCGCGCTGGACCGGGGCGCTGCCGCCACTTTGGCCAGCCATCACCGCGAGCAGGCGGGCGGGACGCAGCTCGACGCCGGTGGTGCGAAGTTGGTCGCGCAGGTAGTCGGCGGCGGCTTCCTTGGCGGTGGTGTAAGTGATCCCGCACTGGTAAGCGGTCCGGCGTTTTTCGTCGCCATCTTCGCCAAGCACGGCAGCGACCGTTAGGCCGACGCGCTGGTAGAACGAGTGAAGGTTATTCGCATCGCGGCCTGCTAGATAGTCGTTGGCGGTGATGACATGACACGGCAGCCCGCTCCAGGCTTGGAAGGCGGCGGCGAGGCCGATGGCCAAGGTCTTGCCCTCGCCGGTGTCCACCTCGGTGAAATAGCCTTGGACCAATGCGGACGCGGCCATGAGCTGGACTTCGTAGGCTTTGAGCCCGAGTTCGCGCTGTGCCGCCACTGCCAGCGCGGCCAGGCCGGGCACCAGACTCACGCGCCAATCCCCCGGCTTGCGCCGCCGGAGCGCACCGAGGTCCGCTAGATATTCGTTGAGTTGGTGGTCGGAAAGTTCACTGAGCGACTCGCGCTCGGCGGAAATTTCGCGGGCTTGCTGGGCCAAGCGGGCGGTCGCCCACGGTCCGCGTTTCACTCGCCCTAACAAATCATCCGCCCACCGATCCAGCCCTTTGCGGGGTTCCGGCGCGCGGTGCTCGAAGAGGATGCGCTGGTGCTCGGTGGGCGTCATGGCGGGCTGCTAGATCTGGTAAGTCCGCTGGAATAACTGGCGGATGGTGCGCACCCATTGCCACATCAACGGCTCGGCTGGCAGCGTCATGCGGGCGACCGCGCGCTGGCCGTGGACGAGGCGAAGGCCGCTGTTAGCCTGCGGGTCGAGCGTCGCGCGGATTTCGAAAACCGGCTCCGTCGCCTTGGTGCCCTTGGCTTGCGCCGCGTCCACCACTCCGCGGCTGGCGAGGGATCGGCCGTCGGGTGAGTTGTGGGTATCGACCGCCGAATTACCACCGCCTAACAACCCGAGCGCCGCCGAGGGCAGCGATTCACGCTCGGCAGGCAGCGCGTTGAAATTTCGCACGCCCAGCGCAATCCCCTCTTGGCCACGCACCCGGACTTCGGTGCCGTTGACCTGCTGCTTGGTGAAAAGGCGCGAAACGTCATCCTGTTTGACCACGGCTGAGATGTAGAAATCGCCGTCGCCCTGGACCACGCCCAGCTCCAAACCGCGAGGTAATCTACCGCCCAAATACAGACCGATGTCGGGTGCCAGCCAACGACCATCACACGGCGCGCGCACCGTTAGAGACTGCTGGTCCTCGCGCAAGCGGGCGCGGCGGACCTCC
>JAYVEJ010000093.1:0-2377 GCA_043748885.1 Luteolibacter sp.
GCCAAGAAGACCGCATGAAAAAGACGGTGAAAAAACCCGCGAGCGAACCGAAACGCGCGAAGTAGGGTTTTCACAATTGATCCACTCGCAGATTGCTAGATAGCCGTCGGTAAAGTCGAAAATCGTGCGGGGATCCTACTCGCCTACGGCGTTTGAATGTTCTCGACGCCCGCTGCTTTGGCGGGCTTGCTCCTTTGCAGCAACATGAGCGAAGAAACAGCATCCTCCCCCGATAATTCCGTGAAATCAGAACCCGTTAGTGTGTCGCGTGCCCGCCGGGTTTCCACCCCACGGCCGAAGAAAGTCGCGAAGGCGGCTGCTGCCGAGGACGCCGCCATTGAAATTCCCAGCATCCCCTTTCCTGAATCATTTGCCCAAGACCGCGAGGAGGATTTGGACGCTTCATCTCATGCGGGTGGCGAATGGCCGGAACCCGAATCTGAATCCACCGGTGGTGGCCAAGCCCAGTCGGAAGGCGGTCCGAAACGCAAGCGCCGGCGTCGCAAGGGTAAAGGCCAGTCTAACGGTCCACAAAATGGTGGCGGGCCATCTAACGAGGAGGTCTATACCATCGCTGCCCAAGAGCCAGTGAAATCCAGCGAAGCTCCCCAGCCGCGTCCCGCGCCGCAGCTTCATCAACCGCAACGTCCTAAAGTGGACCCCGAATTTCTGACCAAGATGGCGTGGAAAATCTACCTGGCGGAAGTCAGCGAGGAAGGCGTCGCGCTGATCGGAGACAATGATGCAAAAGACCTTTCCCGCCGCTGCTTCCGGCTCGCGGAAATCTTCATTGAGGAACAGGTCCGCAGGCGTTAGAAGTCAATAAACGTCCCGCAGGTAGCGTTTTTCCTTTTTCAACTGCAAGATAGACGCCACCGCCTCGGCGGGTGTTAGGCTGCCGTGTTGTTGGGCGACTTTGAGCAAGGCTTGGTCCACGTCCTTGGCCATCCGCGAGGCGTCGCCACAGACATAGAAGGCGGCTCCGTTGCTGAGCCAGGACCAGAGTTCCGCGCCGTTTTGCACCATGAGATGCTGGACGTAGAGTTTTTCCTGCTGGTCGCGCGACCACGCGACATCGAGTTTCGCAAGCGTGCCGTCGGCGAGGTAGCCCTCGATCTCGTCCTGATAGAGATAGTCGGTGGCGCGGTGGGGATTGCCAAAGAACAGCCAATTCCTGCCTTGCGCGGCAGTCGCCTTGCGGTCTTCGAGAAATGCGCGGAACGGCGCGATTCCAGTGCCTGGGCCACACATGATGACGTCGGTATTGCCGTTAGTCGGCAGCCGGAATGCGCTGTTGCCATGCACATAAACCCGCGGCTTCGTTCCACCGTTCAGCCGGTCCGCGAAGAAGGTGGAACAAATCCCACCGCGGTTGCGACCCTGCGTTTGATAGCGGACGATGCCGACGCAAAGGTGGACTTCACCCGGATGGGCGCGCGGGCTGGAGGCGATCGAGTAGAGGCGCGGCTGGAGTTTTTTCAGGATCGAGACGAACTCCTCTGCATCGGTTAAATCCGCAGGATGGTCGATCACCAGATCGATCAAATCGCGACCCCAACAGAAATCATCGTAGGTCTTCTTGTCATCCGCCGCGACGAGCGAGCGGAGAAACGACGAGCCGCTTTTTGCCTGCCATTTCTGGATCATCGACTTGTTGAGCGAGCCGATGTCGTAGTGCTGGATGAGCGCCTCGCGCAGGGAAACTTCGCCGCCATCAGGAGTCGGCACGTCGCTCGCCTTGAAGGGCAGGTTCGCGATGATTTCATCGACGACATCCGGCGGGTTCAACGGATAGACACCGAGCGCGTCGCCGACTTCGTAAGTGAGATCCGAGCCATCGAGCGAGAGCGCGACCTGATAGGTCTGCTTTTCACCCGGACCGTTCAAATTGGAGTTTTCTACCACCGGGGCCGGGAAGGGGCGGCTCTTGGAATAGCCTTTTTCGGCAGTGCCAGTCTGCGAGCCATGCACGACAGGCACCGGCACGGACGGGCCGTGAGTCGTTGCCGCTGGATTGCCAAGGGCAAGCACTTTCGTTAGAAAATCGCTGAGCCAGGCACGTTGCGCCACGTTAAACGGAGCGTCATTGGGAAGTTGAATCGGGAAGACCATGGGTTTGGAAATATTCGGCCGCGGTCGCAGTCGGCGGGAGTTGTGGGACGAAGTAGCAGGATTCAAGCCTGATGCGTGTCAATTCCCCTCATGCTGAGCATGAGTCTTTCATGTGCATTGAGAGACCTACCCAACGGCCTCTAGCCTCACGCCTTCCAGTTCAGCGCACCTTTTTTCAGCGCGTAAACATAGGCGAACACCAACACCCCGGCGAAGCCTGCCATGCTAACCAGTGCGGTCGGACCTTGCGCCACCAGATCGCGAA
>JAYVEJ010000094.1:0-2374 GCA_043748885.1 Luteolibacter sp.
CTCGTCGTCCTTTTTCTCGACCTCGCCGGTGAAGCCAATGAGGTGAGTGGCCATCTGCGAGGCGGTGTACCAGCGTTTGATGGAGTTTTCGAACTCGAACCCTTGGATCCAGTGGTTGTCGATCTCGTCGCGCAAATGATCCGCGACGTCCTGCGGGAGGTCTTTCGCGACGGGCAGCCAAGTGGCTTTGCTGTTCTCAATTTTGTCAAAAAGCTCTTCCTTCCTCATCCCGAGGGGCCGGGCAAGAATCCCGACGGCGTAGGCAAGATGCTTTCTAACGAGGACGTCTGCGGATTCCTTGGCGAGTAAATCACCGCGCAGGACATTGATCCGGCGGCGCTGCTTGGTGGCGTCTAACTCATTCCAACCGGCCTCGCTGCTGGCCTCCTGATAGGCCAAGCCGAAGCTGGCGATTTTCGGATCCAGCAGGTGGTTCTTGTCCACAAACACGGAGGCAACTGGGATGCTTTTGGCCAGCGGCTCCTCGTGGCGATCCACAATCATGCCGCGGATGGCGGGCAATTTCTCGATGCGGTGATAGGCCTTGCGCGAGTTCTCCGCGTAATGCTGGCGATCCACCATTTGGATCTGGACCAACCTGGCTGTTAGCACACTGAGCCCGGTCACGAGGACCGAGCACAGGACGATGCAGCGAGTTTGGAAGGAAGAACTCACGGGCTAAGGGGCGGCGGAGGCAACGCTGTGGCGGTTCGAGGTGGCGGCATCGATTTCCTCGACGACTCCCATCGGAATCGGGCGCAAGGATGAGCCGTTTTGCTCGATTTGTTTGCGGATCACGAAGCGGCTGAGGAGGTCGTCCATGCGCATCTCGGTGGTTTGAATGTCGAGGCGGCACTGCACGACGTTGCGGTCCACGGCGTCGATTTCGCGGGTGATCTGGACTTGCCGGTTTTTATAAAACGCATGAAGCACCCCACCGGCGGCGGCGATGGCGGCGGCAAGGATGAGTGCGAAAAACACCAGGAAGGGCGTGCGAGTTTCGTTGCGGCGACGGTTCATAGCTTGAGGTCTAAAAGCTGGGCAACCCGCAGTTTGGCACTGCGGGCTCGCGGGTTCAGGGAAGTTTCTGCGGCGGTGGGGGCGATGGCCCGGCGGGCTAACAGCCGGAACTGGTAGTCCGGATTGGGCCGGGGTTCCGGCCATCCAGGTTCATCGAGAAATTCAGTGGAGCGGTGTTTGAGGAAGCGTTTCACTAGCCGATCTTCGAGGCTGTGGAAGGTGATGATGAGCAGCCTTCCCCCCGGTTTGAGGGCGGCGGGCGCGGCGGCGAGCGCAGTGGCAAGCGATTCTAACTCTTCGTTCACCGCCATCCGGATCGCTTGGAAGGTCTTGGTCGCCGGATGCGTGCGACCGTGGCGACCGATGGCTTTCTCGATGCAGTTCGCGAGATCCAGCGTGGTCACAAATGGCTTGATGGCGCGTTGTCTCACAATGGCACCGGCGATCCGGCGGGCGCTCGACTCTTCGCCGTATTCAAACAGAATCCTCACAATGTCAGCTTCCGGCCAGCGGTTGACGATGTCCGCCGCAGTGCGCGGGCTGGACGGCCCCATCCGCATGTCGAGCGGACCTTCCCGCATGAAGGAAAACCCGCGGACGGCGGAGTCGAGCTGGCGGGAGGAAACGCCGAGATCCATGAGCAGGCCATCGGCGCGACTGCCGTGGGCGATCTCGGGGATTTCAGAGAGGCGGGAAAAATTGCCTTCCCAAGTGGAGAAGCGCTCACCGTATTCCGCAAGCCGGGAGCGGGCGTGGGCGAGTGCTTCGGGATCGCGGTCCACGCCGAGCACACGGGCACCGGCCTTTAGAAAAATCTCGCTGTGACCGCCGCCGCCGAGCGTGCCGTCGATGATGAATTTCTCAGCTCCGGCAGCCATCCACTCGCCGACCTCGGCTGGGAAGACCGGCAGGTGATAGTCACCAGCGGCGCGGATTTCAGAAAAATGAACGGGAGCCTGCGCTGACAACCAGCCAGGAGCAACGCAGGCATCCGTTTGATCGACGCCACGGCGTGCTGTCCCGAGCGCGCCGTTTTGTCCCGATGAAAAACTTGTCGATGGTCCCGCTGACAACACCCCTGAAGCGGCGTGGACCATCGTTTCAAATAGCGCGTGAAGCTCCGTCCCGAGAGATTTCGCGCGCTGAGCCATGAAAATCACCAGACGCCGCACCGACAACCAGCCAGGAGCGGTGCGGACATCTGTTTGGATCGACCAACCGGCGTGCTGTCCCGAGCCAGCCGATTCGTCTGAAAGGAAAATTTGCGATGGCCGCGCTGACAACCAGCCAGGAGCAGCGCGGACCATCGAATCAAAAGGCGCGTGACGCTCTGTCCCGAGAGACCTCGCGCGCC
>JAYVEJ010000095.1:0-2369 GCA_043748885.1 Luteolibacter sp.
TCCTTCACGCCCTCAAGGCTTTGCTTTGGTGGTCACCCTCAGTTTGATGATCCTCCTAACCGTGATCGCCGTCGGTTTGCTCACCCTGTCGAGCATCACCTTGCGAGCGACTGGCCAAGGCGAGGCGATGGCCACCGCGCGGTCTAACGCCCGCCTGGCGCTGATGCTGGCACTCGGGGATTTGCAAAAGAGCCTCGGCCCCGACCGGGCAGTCACTGCCACTTCAGAGATCCTCGCGGCTGACCCGACGACTCCCGTTGCCAAGCCCAATACCGCCGGGGTCTGGGAGTCGTGGTGGGATTTCAACCCGAATAATAGCCCGAACTACACAACCAAGAAGACAAGTAACTTCCGCCGCTGGCTGGTTTCCAGTGCAGTTCTGACCGATCCTGAGTCGAAGGATTTCGTCACCACCCCATGGACGGGCAAAACCATCGAACTCGTCGGCAATGGTTCACTCGGTGCCAGTGCCGTAGCCGCCGCTAAGGTGACCGCCGGGCTGGTGCCGGTTTCCAAGAATGGCAAGACCCAAGGTTCATATGCTTGGCATGTCGCTGATGAGTCGGTGAAGGCCCGCATCAATGTTTACCGCGATCCCAGCCAGAATGTGACTCTCGCACAAAAGCGCGCCCTGCTTGCGGGCCATCGGCCGGATCCTTCCGTCATGAAGGGAGCCGACGGCACTTCACCGTCATATCTGCCCACCGATCTAACCGTCGCCAAGTTCGCACTGGCCAAGGAATCAACCGGCAAGATCATTGACCTCGATCAAGTGGAGTTGCTCGATAAAGCCAAAGGCAAAACCAAGCAATTCCGCAATGACCTCACGCCCTATTCGCTGGGCCTGATGACCGACGTGCGCCGCGGTGGCCTGAAACAGGATCTTTCCTCGGTTTTCGAAATGAGCAGCGCCACCGCCATCACGCTGCCAGCTGAGTTCACTGGCACTGCTGCGGCACCCAAGAAATTGTATCAAACGACACTCGGTTCAGCTTCTTCAGGCGTTTCCGACCCGTATTGGACCACCCTCGCAGGCTACTACAACTCCTTTCGGAGCATCATCACGCCCGACACCAAGCCTACGTTGTTAGTACCGGCCACGGCGGCTTCGTTGACTGCAGATCTTACACCCAAGACTTTCTTCCCAGGTCCAGTCATCGCTAAAGTGGAGACAGTGTTCAGTCTAGTGACCCGGGAGGATATCTCTACATGGATGGGTGCTGGTTGGTCTACCGGGACGGTAAATATACGCAAAAAGTGCGCATATGCGGTAAATCTTATTTTCTCACCGCAGATCACCCTGCATAATCCTTACAATGTTCAAATTTCTTTTCATCGGATGACCGTTACTCTTAATAACGTGCCCGTTGCGTTCAGATTTGCACTCCTACGTGGCGGCGGTGGTGCGCCGGAATTTCAAAGCGTCAATCCTACAAATTTTGAGTGTATGAACCAGATGTTGGAAAATAGAGACCTACTGGATGACACTGGTGCGAAAGTTAACGAGAATAAAAAATTTGTCGTTCACATTGGAAATTGGAAGGACACGACTCCCTATGATAAATCCAATCCCGCGACCCAAACCACAGATGGAGATATCGTGATGAATCCAGGTCAAACGTTGGTCTGCACTCCCTTTCTAAACCCCAATTTGGATTTTGATACGGACAGTCATGTGAATACGGATAATTCCTCTACTCCTGTGGTTTTCTTTGATTACAACAGCAGAATCACGAGCAGAGGCCTTAAGGCTAAGCCCGGAATTACGCCTGGCCTAGGATTTGAGCTTAACGGAATTTCACCATCACACACTACAGGCAAAGCACTGACTAAGGAGATGACGCCGGCTCCAGGCCAAATAGATGGGAACTATTTTTGGTGGTTCCTATTGCGTGATAATACTCCTGAAAACCCTATTTCCGGAGAGTCTAATTCCACCCGAGATACATTCTATGTTGAATATAAAATCCAACGGCCTTGCTACTGGCCAGCGGGCAGTCCTATGGATCCTGGATCACCAACAACTGATGTTGCAGCAGTCTTTGAGGTGAGCGCGACACTGAAGCCTACTGCAACAAGCACAGAAATCAATTACGCCAAACTACGTTTCGATTACGGGAATAACACCAACCTTCAAAACTTTTTCAATAATAGAACCTACCGCTATCCGCCAGTTGGTGCGCTGCTCGGAAAATCATCAACTGACACGAATAATGCGTATGTTCCGCAAACAACTAAACTCGGGAAACAAACAAATGTGATCTTCGATACCGGACAGGCGCTGCTGCTTTCGGAAGGCCGCGCCGAACTGGACAAACTCGCGACCGCGCTGACCGAGCTCGACAAGCAGATTCCGGCCGAGATCGCCT
>JAYVEJ010000096.1:0-6317 GCA_043748885.1 Luteolibacter sp.
ACGCTCACCGGTCCCGTCAACATCGGCAATCCCGGCGAATTCACCATGCTTCAGCTCGCGGAAAGGGTCATGAAAAAGGTCGGCGGCCCTTCGAAAATCACTTGGTTTCCACTGCCCGGCGATGATCCGAAACAACGCCAACCGGACATCACGCTCGCCCAAAGCGAACTGGGATGGCAGCCCACGATTTCCCTCGATCAAGGGCTGGATGCCACCATCAGCTACTTCCGCAAGCTTCTGGCGGAAGGCCGATCCGGTTTGGTAAATTGCTGATAATCCGGCCCGCCACGACGCGTATCTGGTTGCCCGATGCTTCGACTTTTTATCTCACTTTTTTTCGCCCTAGCCATCATGCCGCCGCGGGCCGGAGCCGAATCCGGCACTAAGCCGAGCGCCGCATGGATTTGGAAATCCGCCTCGCCAGGCGAAAACGAAAAAGTGTTTTTCCGGCGCGAGTTTGAGCTGCCGCCCGATGTCGTCAGCGCTTCGGTCACTGTGGCCTGCGACGATTGGAATCGCCTGTTAGTCAATGGCCGCGAACTCGGCATGGCCGGAGAGTGGCAAACTTCGCGGACCTATGACGTGCTGCCCGTTCTTAAACCGGAAGGACGCAATGTCATTGCCGTAGAAGGCCGCAACACTGGCGGAGCTGCCGGCATGGCACTGCGATTCCGCGCCACCCTCAAGGACGGCAAGAAGCTCCATGTCGTCTCAGATGCGAACTGGCAGTGCTCCAACGAAGCACCGGATGGCTGGCAAAACCTCGATTTTTCCGCCGCTGCTTCATGGCCGAAAGCCGTGGTAATCGCGAACATGGGCGACGCCCCGTGGGGCGCGATTCTGCCGCCAGAAGCCGCCGAGACCGGAGTCCCTTTCGAGCTAGTCGCCAACCTGCCCCCAATCAAAGGTCCGGGCCGCGAGTGGACCATCGACGAGGTGGTGAAACTCGCCGACAGCGGACTCGATGGCCGCAACAAGGAGCACGGCAAGGACATCTTCCGCGCCACGCTCTGCGCCGCTTGCCATCGCTTCGGCAACGAAGGCGGTTCCGCCGGTCCCGATCTAACGACGCTCGGCGGACGTTTCGTCGTCCGCGATCTCGCCGAGGCCATCCTCGATCCCAGCAAGACCGTCTCCGACCAATTCGCCTTCGATCTCATCACCCGCCAAGACGGCACCGAAGTGACCGGCAAGATCATTGAGGAAAAAGACGAGAAATGGATCATCGCCACCAGCCCCTTCGATTTCACCCAGACCACCGAGATCGAGCGCAACGACATCAAAGGCAAGAAACATTCCCCAGTCTCCCCCATGCCCCCCGCCCTGATCAACCGCCTCAATCCCGACGAGCTGAAGGATCTGCTCGCCTATTTGTTAGGCAAGTGATTCAAGGAGCTGCGACACTCCGGTCGTAGGCCAATGAAACCGCGAAAGAAACGCGTCGTCCGGCTCCATTCCTTTCTCCTCCCATTGACCTATGACAGAGTGTCGTAGCTCAGGATGATCGCAGGAACGGACCTTTGAATTTGCACCAACGGTCCCGACAATCGAGCATTGAGAGCACCGAGCGGATCGCCACCAAGCTAGGGATGGGACACGCGACTGACTCGCAGAGTTTTGGGGTGGTGCCGAAATCCGCCGTGCGCCGAGAGCTTTCGTTTTATCAGATTGTTGCCAAAACCGACACGCGAGGGCGCGGGTGATCCCCACTGCGGAATCTTTCGCGGTACGTTTCTGGCAATGGGTTGGCAGAAATCGCGAAAAAATGGTTGCGTTTCGCGAGGTCAGCAGCCATTTTTTCGGCGAAACCTCATAAAACAAGGTAATTAACTAAGGATTATGCTTCCCGAGCACGCCCCATTCACTTCCGACCAGCGCAAGGCGTTGGATTCGCTTTTTTCCGGCCTCGATCCCGTCCAACGCGGCTGGCTCAGCGGCTATCTCGCCGCCTCGGGTTCGTCCGCAGTTGCAATGCCCGTGCCCGCAGCTGCTGGCAAGCTAACGGTTCTCTATGGAACCGAGTCGGGAAACTCAGAAGCGCTTGCGGATCGCACCGTGAAGGCTGCGAAAAAGCGCGGATTCCAAGCGGTCATGAAGAACATGTCCGAGATTTCCCCTGCGGATTTGGCCAAGGCCACCCACCTCCTCGTGATCGTTTCCACTTGGGGCGATGGCGATCCACCGGAGTCTGCGGTCGCGTTTTACAAGGAATTTATGAGCGCAGAAATCTCGCTTTCTAACGTCCGCTTCTCGGTCTGTGCGCTGGGTGACACCTCCTACGAAAAATTCTGCCAGACCGGCAAGGACATCGACGCGCGGCTCGAAGGTCTCGGCGCAGCGCGGATATCCGCCCGCCAAGATTGCGATCTGGACTACGAGGAAGCTTACGCCGCGTGGTTAGAAAGCTCGCTTTCCGCGCTCGCTCCCAGGACAGCGGCGGTGGTGGAGTTTGTGGCACCAGCGTCAGTGCCTGCCACCGAGTATGGGAAAAAAAATCCGTTTCCCGCCGAGACCATCGATACGGTGATTCTCAATGGCGAAGGCTCGTCCAAGGAGACCTTGCACTTGGAGTTTTCGCTCGCCGCATCCGGGCTTTCCTACGAACCAGGCGATGCGTTGGCCGTCATTCCGCTGAACGCGCCAGACGTCGTAAAGGCGATCATCCAAGCCGCCAAGCTGACGGGAAATGAACAGGTCGAAGTGAAAAACGTCGGCCCCAAGCTGCTCGCCGACGCGCTGCGGGAAGACTACGATATCACCGCCCTTTCCCGCGCTGTGCTCACGAAACTCGCGCAAGCCGCCGACTCGGCCTTGCTGCGCGAGTTGCTCGGCGAGGATGCGAAGGAGCGCTTGAAGGAATTCAACGACGGCCGTGAAATCATCGACGCGATTTTAAAATTCGCCCCTAACGGACTAACGGCCGCAGCACTTACTGGCATTTTCCGCAAACTGCCACCGCGGCTTTATTCGATCGCCTCCAGCCCGCTGGCGCACACTGATGAAGTGCATCTAACGGTGGCTGCCGTCCGCTATGAAACTCATGGTCGCGAGCGCAAAGGCGTGTGCTCCACTTATCTCGCCGACCTCGTGAAACCCGGCGATCCCGTGCAAGTCTTCGTCCAGCCAAACAAAAATTTTCGGCTTCCGGCGGACGGTTCTACGCCGGTGATCATGGTGGGTCCTGGCACGGGTGTCGCGCCGTTCCGCGCCTTCGTCGAGCACCGTGCGGCGCTCGGCAGTCCGGGCAAGAACTGGTTGTTCTTCGGCGACCAACATTATACTTACGACTTCCTCTATCAACTCGAGTGGCAGGACTATCTCAAAGAGGGTGCACTCACTCGACTCGACGTGGCATTTTCCCGCGATCAGCCGGAGAAAGTCTATGTGCAGGACCGCATGATTCAGCAGGCCAAGGAGCTTTATCAATGGCTGGAAGAAGGTGCCCATTTCTATGTTTGTGGCGATGCTAACCGCATGGCGCACGATGTCCATGAAGCACTCATCTCCGTCGTGGAAAACCAAGCAGGTATTTCCCGCGAAGCCGCCGAGGTCTATGTTGAGGATCTTAAGAAAGCCAAACGCTATCAACGCGACGTTTATTGAAAAGAGACTGAAGACTTTGAGACACAAGACGCAAGAACAGAGCTATCACTTCCCGTCAATTATCCACCTTTAACTATCGAATTTTATGTCCGAGAAAAAACTTTCCGCCAATGAGTCTATCAAGACCCGCAGCAACTATCTGCGCGGCACCATCGTCGAGGGACTCGCGGATCTTTCCACGGGCTCGATGGTTGAGGACGACCAACAGCTCCTTAAATTTCACGGCACCTATCAACAGGACGACCGCGACATCCGCGCGAATCGCCGCAAACACAAGCTGGAGAAGGCTTATTCGTTCATGATCCGCATCCGCGTGCCTGGTGGCGTGGCCAGCTCGCACCAATGGTTGGAGACCGATCGTCTCGCCACGCAGTTTGCGAATGGCACTATTAAGCTCACCACTCGCCAAGCATTCCAATTCCATGGCATCATCAAGACTAATCTCAAGCGCACCATCGCCGAGATTAATCAAGCCGCGATGGACACCATCGCCGCTTGCGGGGATGTTAACCGCAACGTGATGTGTAATCCGAATCCCTATCTCTCAGAAATTCACGCACAGGCTCTCAAGACCGCGCAGGAAATTTCCACTCATCTAACGCCCCAGACGCGCGCCTATCATGAGATCTGGCTCGACGGTGAAATCGTCAAGACCACCGAGGAAGATTTCGAGCCGATCTATGGCAAGACCTACCTGCCGCGGAAGTTTAAGATCACGATCGCGGTGCCACCGTCCAATGATGTTGATATCTATGCAAACTGCTTGTCCTTCATTGCGATTGTTGAGGGCGGCAAACTCGTCGGTTATAATGTCGCCGTCGGCGGTGGCATGGGTTCGACTCATGGTAACGATGCCACCTATCCGCGGATCGCGGACGTGATCGGTTTTTGCACGCCGGAGCAAGTGGTGGACGTCGCGGAAAAGGTTGTGCTGGTGCAGCGTGACTTCGGCGACCGCACGGATCGCAAACATTCGCGCTTCAAATACACTGTGGACGATCACGGCCCGGAGTGGATTCTCGCGAAACTCAATGAATACCTCGGCTACAAACTCGGCCCGGCGCGTGATTTCAAATTCGAAGACAACGGCGACCGCTACGGCTGGGTCGAGGATGCCAATGGCAACTCGCACCTCACCCTATTCATCGCCGGTGGCCGCGTGCTCGACACACCCTCTTACCCGATGCGCAGCGGCCTCCGCGAGATTGCCAAGATTCACGACGGCGACTTCCGCCTCACCGCGAACCAAAATCTAATCATCGCTAACATTTCCCCGGCTAAGCGTCCTGAGATTGAGAAACTGTTGGAGCAATATGGCATCAAGGACAGCCACTTGAAGAGTGCGCTGCGGCTTAACTCGCTGGCCTGCGTCGCGCTGCCGACTTGCGGCTTGGCGCTCGCGGAAGCCGAGCGTTTCCTGCCGGATCTCATCACCGAGCTTGAGGAATCGTTGGAGGAGAACGGCTTGCGCCACGATGCCATCACCATCCGCATGACCGGGTGCCCTAACGGCTGCGCCCGCCCGTTTATCTCGGAGATCGGATTCGTCGGTCGCGGTCCAGATAGCTACAATGTTTATCTCGGCGGTGGTTTCGCTGGCCAGCGCTTATCGAAGCTCTACCGGGAAAATGTCACCTCTGCGGAGATCAAGCCGTTGTTAGCCCCGATCTTCTCGCGCTATGCCAAGGAGCGGAGCGATGGCGAACGCTTCGGTGACTTTTGCATCCGTGCGGGCTACGTCGCCGCCACCATCCAAGGCCCGGATTTTCATAAGAACGTAAAACCCGAGGCACTCGCCGCTGTCTGATAGGCAGCGTGCAGGATGCCCGGAGCCAAATTTCTACCACCATGGAAGCGCTTAAATACGAACTCCCGCCTGTGACCTCTAAGGACATTGACGCGGCGGAACTCTCCGCCGCCCTCGCTCCATTGCGCGCCGGCGAGCGACTCCGCCTGCTTTACGAGCAACTCGGCGACCGCCTCGTCGCGTCCACCAGCTTCGGCCTCCAAGCGGCGGTTATGCTCCACTTGATCCAGCAGCACGCGCCGAGGATCCCGGTGGTGTTCATCGACACGGGTTTCCTGTTTCCGGAGACCTATCAGTATGCGGAGGAACTCGCGTCCATGCTGAACCTCGATCTTCGGATCTATCAGCCCAGCGTCTCCGCCGCGCGGATGCAGGCGCTGTGGGGAAATCTTTGGGAAAATGGCAAAGACGGCGCGGATCGCTATGGTCTTCTCACGAAAGTGGAGCCCATGAACCGCGCCCTGCGCGAAACCGGGGCTGACGTCTGGCTCAGTGGTCTCCGCCGCTCGCAATCGAATTCCCGTGTGGATCGGCCATTCGTCGAGCAACAGAAGAAAACCGTGAAAACCTATCCGATCCTCGATTGGGCGGACGCGCAAGTGGACCTTTATTTCCATCAGAACGGCCTGCCGCGCCATCCGTTAGCGGAGAGCGGTTACGTGACGATGGGCGATTGGCACAGCACTCGTCCGGTCGTGGATGGCGACGTAGAAGCCACCCGTTTCAACGGCGAAAAGTTTGAATGCGGCTTGCACCTTGACTCCGGCTCTCCCGATTTCCAAATTTGAAAGTGTCCCGACTGTCTCAGTCGGACTCACAACTCCCCAAAACTCCATCATCATGAACATCGCCGAAAACATGGTTGCCACCGTTGGCAACACCCCGCTGATCCGCCTCAACCACCTCA
>JAYVEJ010000097.1:0-6304 GCA_043748885.1 Luteolibacter sp.
AGCAGCGGAATAGCGCCAGAGGTGGTGGTGGGAATCGATCACAGGAACAGTGGCTTCATGTGGCGTTCCAACAGATTGCCCGTGACGTTTTTCGCGACAACTTCCGAGTTATCTTTGAGCGCTTGGATATAGGTATCGCCGAGTTGCGCAGCGATCTTGAAACCCACATGCAGAAGCTGACGAAGATCCGCGTTGTAGCCGGGGTTCGTCGGGATGTGGCGCAGTGCGTCGGTGAATTGCGTGCTGGTCCAGCCGTTGACTTCCTCGGCAGAAGGGAGGTTAGAATCCTTAATGTCGATGACGGTGGCATACGGCTCACACAGCGCTTCCTTTTTCTCAAGCGCCTTCGCATAGATCTTCTTGGCAAGCGCAAGTCCCTCACCGCCGGCTTCTGCTAGGCCGACGATTTCTTCCAGCCAATTCGTCCCGGCGGTCTTGATGTGCAGCCCGGCACCGGTGCGCTGGATGGCCCTCTTGATATAGGGATAAATCGAAAACTTATCAGAGCCGGAGTGGACCGAGAGTTTCAACGCGGGTGGTAAACCATAGGTTTTAATAGTATGGGCAATCACGGCGAGATCATCATTAAACTCTTTCTCGAATTGCACCGGATCGCCGACGTAATCGACACCTTTGTTAAATCGACCGGTGAACTTCGGCGCAATCGTTTGGATCGGTATTCCTTGGTCTGCGATAGCAGCGAGGATGATTAACATTTCCGGCGGCGTTTGCGGCCTGTCGGTTTCGTCCATAGAAACCTCGGTGACGAAATTATCAACTCCGCCCTTGGCTGCGACGATGTGTGTATAGATCGCAGCGGCTTTCTGAGTGGCTTTAAGAAATTGGTTTGCGGTCTTCTCCACGTCCGCGCGGGTGATCTCGAAGGGTTCTGAAATCCCTTCGATCACCACGGTGCCGATCAGTTCAGGATGCTTGGCAATAAAGGTAATAACATCCGCAGGATCGGCTGCTTCACCGATGTCGTCGGCGACGTCGAGAGTGAAGAAATCACAAGGCCCGACGAAGCGGTCCACGGTGGAGAGATTGATATGGTCGGCATCCAGTAGATACTCGCCCGTCCAACCGAGATCGGCGACGGCTTGGTCGGCAGCTTGGCGGGTTTGAATCGGCTCGGAGCCGATGATGTTATGTTCGCGGTTCGACTTGTTCCAAACCGGAGTGATGTCGATGCCAAGTTTCTTTGCTTCAATGAAGGCAGTTAGCTGGGCATGTGCGCCATTGGCGAAACGATCGCCGACGCCGAAGGTATATTTAGGGCAGGTTTTCATGGTGTAGAGGTATTGGAGTTTTTCAACCGCAGATGAACAGGATTAACGCAGATGGAAGAGATAGAGATGGGGACAAAGGTAAAATTCTTATTCCCATCTTTATCTGCGTTCATCCCGTTCATCTGTGGTTAAATTCTTATCGGACTTCAATAATAGCTTTGATTGCGCCGAGCGCTGGATCGGTGAATTTATCAAACTCCGTTGGCACATCCTCAAAGGCGATGCGGTGGGTGATCCAGAGACCGGTATTGATCTTACCGTCGCGAATCAACTGAATGATATGATCGAAATCTTCCGGCATTGCATTGCGCGAGGCAAGTAATGTAATTTCGCGGCGATGGAAGACTGCGGCGTGTGGAAATGTGAGTTCGGAGGTGGTGATACCTACATAAACAACCCGACCGGTGAAGGCGGCATAGTTAAAACATGTGGACATCGACTTCGGGCTGCCGGTCGCATCGATGATGACATCGGCCAGTTGGCCGTTGGTGATTTTCTCTAACTCCGCGAGATGCGAATCATCGGGTTGGAACTTGATGGCGTGCTGGATGCCGAGGTTTTCCTGACAGAAATCCAGGCGGCTCTGGACCATATCCATCACCACGGTTTTCACATCCATTAGTTTAAGGAACTCCAAACAAGCGAGTCCGATCGGACCCGCGCCGATGACTAACACGGTCTCGCCGGGTTGGGGATTGCCGCGCTGGACGGCGTGGTAGCCAATGGCTAGCGTCTCGACGAGCGCGAGCTGGTCATAGGTAAGATCGTTGCCCGGATGCAGCTTGCGGGCGGGAACGGCGAACACGCCTTTTCTTAAACCGCCGTTGTTATGGACGCCGATGACTTGCACGCCGGGGCAGCAGTTTTGTGAACCTTTTTGCGAGGTCGGGGAGGTGGGATCATTGACGTAAGGTTCGAGCGAGCACTTGTCGCCAACCTTCACGTTAGAGACATCGTCGGCCACTGCGACGACTTCGAGTCCCAGCTCATGGCCGGGCGTGCGCGGGTAGGCGAAGAACGGGAATTTCCCGAGATAACAGGAAAGGTCGGTGCCGCAAATCCCCATGCGGTGGGTGCGAACGAGTGCTTCGCCCGGGCCGGGCGCGAGTGGCTCAGGCAGGTCGATGAGGGTGATTTCCTTGGGTGCGGTGAATTGGATGGCTTGCATCAGTTGTTTTCGGGTAGGCCTTCGAGGTGGCCGGAGTTTTTGACAGGTGCGAAAATGGCGAGCACGTCGGCGAGTAGCTCGCGGTCGATGGGAGCTTCTAACCACTCAGCCCACTTGCGGATGTTCGCGGGATTCGCGGAGCCGGCGACGGTGGTGGCGAGGCCGGGATGCTCGCAGGAAAACTGGAGCGCGAGCTGCGCGATGTCCACGCCGCGGTCCGCGCAGAGTTTCGCGGCGGCGCGGGCGGCGGCTTTGACGGCCTCGGGTTCCTTGAGCCACTCGGGCAGCGGCGCGTTCGTTAGAAGCCGTGCGGAAAACGGGCCGGCGTTCATCGCGCCGATGTTTTTCGCGGCGAGGCGCGGCAGCAGTTCATCGACGTAAGTGGTGTTTTGCAGGGTGTAGCGATTGTAGGAAAGCACGCAGTCGATGTCGTTTTCCACTTGGTCGAGCACCACATTGAACGTCTTCATCGGGTAGCAGGAAAACCCGACGGCACGGATTTTTCCCTGTGCCTTGAGCTTTAAAACGGCAGGCAACGTTTCCTCCCAAATCTGTTGGAGTGGGACGAATTCCACATCGTGCAGCAGCATCACATCAAGGTAGTCGGTGCCGAGGCGTTGGAGGGAAACGTGGAGCGACTCCTCGACGCGCTTGGCGGAGAAATCGAAATGCACATCCGAGTAGCGGCCGAGTTTGGTGCCTAGCAGATAGCTCTCGCGCGGGATGCCTTTTAAGCCGAGACCGAGCATGATTTCCGACATCCCGCGACCGTAAAATGGCGAGGTGTCGATGAAGTTCATGCCGAGATCGATCGCGGTTTTGGTCGAGAGCATTGCTTCTTCGAGCGTGATCGAGCGGAACTCCGCGCCGAGCGAGGAGGCGCCGAAGGAGAGGATCGGCAGGTCGATGCCGGTGTTGCCAAGGGGGCGTGTTTTCATGTTAGAGAAGGGAGCGGATGGAGGAAATCGTCTGGCGGGCGGCGGTTTCGGGATCGGGCAGCGGGAAAATTTCCGCTGAGAGATAGCCTGAGTAACGGATGTCGCGGAGGGCGGCGATGATCTGCTTGGGGTCGGTGTGGCCGAAGCCCATCGCCCGGCGGTTCGAATCCGCGAAGTGGACGTGACCGATGTGGCTACCCGCCTCGCGGAGGGCGGTGGGCAGATCGCGCTCCTCGATATTCATGTGAAACAGATCGGCTAACAGCACGACGTTTTTCAAATCGTGGAGTTCGAGAAACCTCGCGGCGTTGCCAAGGTGGTTGAAGAGGTTGGTCTCGTAACGGTTCAGCGGCTCGTAAATGAACGGCACGCCGTGGTTTCCCGCGCGGATGCCGCAGCGGCAGAGTCCAGTGGCGAGGAGGTCGAGCGAGCCTCGTCCTTGCATCGAGCCGAGAATGGCTGGTGCGTCTAACTGACCGCCGAAGTCGATCATCGCAAGCACGAAATCCATGGCCGCTTCACGTTTTTCTTCGGTGGCATCGGTGATCGACAGCCCATGCTGCAACATCCCGGCCCCGGTGCCGACGGCGGCGATCGCCAACCCGTGCTCGGCTGCCAGCGATCTAACGTCCGCCACCGAAATGAACTCCGGGCCGGGAAGGAACAGCTCCACCGCGTCGAAGCCGATCGCGGCTGCCGTCGCGAAAGCCTCCGGCAGCGGGGTGCGCAGGACGAAGGGTCCGGCCAAAGCCTCGGGGACTTGGCAAAGCGTGATGGCAGTTTTCATGGCGGCAAGCTAGGGCGGCGAGTCTCGGGTGAATATGGAAAAAACCTAGCTCATTCTCATCTCGTGACTTAAACTGCTAGCTATCATGAGTTCGCCCATCCCGAAAGGCACAGTGATTCCGCCGCCGGGTCGCCCGAGCTGGGGTGGCGGCGACGATTTGCCCTTGCTCTACCTCGGCTGGGGTCAGCGCGATTTCGCCAAAGACCCGCTCGCGATCCACTACGACCTAGGCACGAATTACTATATTTTGCTCAGGGGAGAAATCGTGGTGACCACCGATCAAGAAAGTCTAACGGTGCGCGGGCCGGTGGCGTTGGTGTTCGATCCCGGCTGTGCATTCGGGATCTCCCAAGCCAAGCGAGCGACGGTTGAGATTCTCGTCTGGATCTGGCAAGGACAGCCGGTGCTAACCGAATTGTGCCCCAAGTCCGGCGGATTTCTCGCGCTGAACTTGCGCCCGAAATCCGTGGATGCCCTGACGGATTTGCACAGCCGCTGCCGCGACGAGGTCGCACTGGCGGACAGCCAACTGCCCCGCACTCTCGCCGCCTTACGCGAGCTGCTAGAAGTGGAAATCCTGCGCGGCAACCAGTCCGCGCCTGCCGCAGATGACATGCGGTGGAAACTCGCGCGGGCGTGGATGGCGGGAAATCTAGCAATCCACACCCCGGTCCCGGCGCTGTGCGATTACCTACGGATGTCTCCCAGCACCTTGCAGCGGTTTTTCCGGGCGCAGACCGGCGTTTCGCCCGGTGCCTACTTCCGGCAGGTGAAAGCGGAGGAAGCCCGTCGGCTGATTCGAGAAGAGGGCTGGCAGGTCAAAGCGGCGGCTTATCACTTGGGCTACCGGCATGCGAATGACTTGAGCCGGATGCTGGGCGCATCTCATCTAACGCTTCACCTTCAGCAGCAGCACCGGCACCTCGACGAGGTGGCGCACCTTGTCGGCAGTGCTGCCGTAGAGCAGATCGCAGATCAAGCGGTGGCCGTGAGTGGACATTGCGATGAGATCCACATGGTGGGCGGCGGCGGCTTTAATGATTTCAACGGACGGCTCGCCAAGGGCTAACAAGAATTCGACGGTGAACCCCTCGTTGCGCAGTTCCGCAGCCCGCATTTCCAGATAGGCCCGGTCGTCGCGCATTTCCTCGCTGTCTGCTAGATTGAGAGCCCGGTAGTTGCGCGCTACCCAGCCATCGGCGACGTGGATGAGCATGAGACTGGCACCGGTGAGCCGGGCGAGCGGCTTGATGTGGTCGAGAATCGTTTGATCGGCCGCAGTGTTTTCGACAGGAATGAGGATCTTGCGATACATGGGGGTGCGATCAGTTAGGGAGGCCGAGGAATCCGTAGAAGGCCTTGCGAACTTGCTCGGGCGCGAAGGTGTCGAAGAGCAATTTCAGATTCAGCGTGATGATGATGGCCGCAGTGGTCCAGCCAATCACTTTAATCCACAGCGGATTGACGAACTCACCCATCTTTGCGCGCTCGCCGGTGAAGCGCATCAATGGCCACACGGCGAAGCCGAGCTGCATGCTGAGCACGACCTGACTGGCGACTAACAACTCCGTGGTTTTTCCCTCGCCGTAAACACCGATGATGATCACGGCGGGCACGATGGCGATGCCGCGAGTGATGAGCCGCCGCAACCACGGGCGGATCCGGAAGTTGAGGAAACCTTCCATCACGATCTGGCCGGCGAGCGTGCCGGTGAGCGTCGAGTTCTGGCCCGAGGCTAACAGGGCGACGGCAAACAACGTGCTGGCCACCCCCACCCCGAGGGTGGGACTGAGCAGGTGATAGGCGTCTTGGATGGCTGCGACCTCGCGGTGTCCGGATCCGTAAAAAGTTGCGGCTGCTAGAATCAAGATCGCCGCGTTGATGAAGAGCGCGAACATCAGCGCGGCCGAGGAGTCGATGGTGGCAAATTTAATCGCCTCGCGCTTGCCGGCGGGGGTGCGCTCGAAGTTGCGCGTCTGCACGATGGACGAATGCAGGTAAAGATTGTGCGGCATGACGGTCGCACCGAGGATGCCGATGCTGACGTAGAGCATGCTTTGGTTTTTCAAGATTTCCGCAGTCGGCACGAAGCCTAACATCACGCCAGTGAGGCTCGGCTTGG
>JAYVEJ010000098.1:0-6298 GCA_043748885.1 Luteolibacter sp.
GGTGTATGGAACCGTCAGCGGGATCACTGCCACAGGCTCCTCAACCGTTGCTGGCACCGCCATCAGCAATGCCCCCCTTGGTGGAGATACGCTCTACAATACGGAGACCTATACGGCTAACAATAATCCCATGACCTTGGTGCTCACAGGATTGAATCCGTTGAAAGCCTACCGCATTCAGGTGGTGCATGGCGAAACCAGTATGCGCTCGTCACCATTGAGGTCTCTGGATCTACCAGTTTGAGCTACTTCATGCCCTCTGCCGGCCGGGGTCCATCTTTCAGCGGGCTCGTCGTGCAGTCCCGTTTGCTGGTGCCGTCTCCTGTCTTTTCGGCACCCTCGACGCAGACTCTGGCCGCAACATCCGTGTCTGCTGGGACCGTGAGTCGCGGGGTCACCGTAACCAACACGGGCAACGCCGTGCTGACCTTGGGAGCCCTCAGCTTTCCGGTGGCGGATTCCGCGTTCTCCAACCTCGTCGCGCCTTCGGGTGGCACGCTCGATCCGGGCGAGAGCGGGGAAATCACCTTTTCGGTGACCGCCACGGCCCCGGGCACGCTCACCACCACGCTTTCCGTCGCTTCCAATGATGCGTCATCGCCGAAAACCATCGCTCTTTCCATCGCCGTGGTTGCCGATCCAGCGCTCGGAGTTAGCAATCCCGCGGTGCTGCAGCCCACCGTGCTGGCTAGCGGTGCCGTCACCCGGAGCGTGACCCTCACTAACAGCGGCCCCACCCAAACACTCAACCTGTCCGGTGTCAGCTTTGGCGGCACGGCGGGCACCCAGTTCACCGCACCGACCTTTCCGGCCTCGCTGGCCCCCGGTGCCTCGGGGACGATCCATTTCACCTTCACGCCCGGAACGCCGGGGATTTCGAACGCCACCATGACGGTGAATAGCAATGCCCAAGGATCTCCTAGCACAGTGCTTGCCCTTGAAATCGAGACCTTGCCCAACCTCGCCAATGGCATCACCTATCGCGCTTATCAGGCTGACCGACCGCTCAATGCCATGCCGACTCTCGTCAACGACCAGACCCCGAACATCGACGAGGTCCGGACGGTGATCGACTATCAGGATTCGGACAAAAATGGCACAGCGGACGGCGGGGCCGCGTATGGCTTTGGGACGATGCCGCCGCTCGATCGCCTCGAGCACCTCTATTGCGAGATGATCGGAATTTTAACAATCACCACCGCAGGTTCCTATCAATTCCGGCTCACCGCAGAAGACGGAGCCCAGTTGAAAATCGACGGAATCCAGGTGATCAATAACTTCAGAGTGCGCCTCAGATCGTCACCAGCAGCGCACTCAGCCTCTCGTCCGGGTTCCACAATCTGGTCGTAAAGTCTTGGAACGGTGCTGGAAGCCCACGCCTCAAGTTGGAATGGCTCAAACCCGGGAGCGGCACTTGGGCAACCGTCGGAGCCTACAACGCCTCGACCCAACCCGATGGGTTCCAGACTGAAAACTACACCCGCGTGGTCTCTTCCGGCAGCAAGGCCGTTTACTACCCCGAGCAAGGCCAGACGAGCGGCGAACTCGCGGGCCTCCACCCTGGCTACACGCTCTTCACCATGGCGGGCGATTTCGGAGCTGCACAAGGCGACCCTGCCTTCAATCCCCCCAATATCCTCATTGACGGGACCAACACCCCCTATCGGCCGCAGACCGGCGCCCTCGCATTCCTGCCCGACGGCAGACTGCTGCAGACGAACTTTACGCCCAACAATCCGGGTGGCGGCCCGCCCCCGAACGATGCAACCGCCAACGACAAAATCTACGCAGTGACCGGCGCGGGTGGCAACGATATCAATGCGGTCTCAGTGCGCGAGGTGGCCGATGGATTGAACGCGCCCCTCGGATTGGTGGCCGTCGGCAACGATCTCTATGTTGCCGAGGTATTTAAGATTACCCGGCTGCGCGACATCAACAACGACGGCGATTACCTCGACGCGGTTGACACGGAGGAAGTGATCGCACCGATTGTGGCGGATAATTTCCACAACTGGACCTTCGGACTCATCCACCAGGATGGCTGGCTCTATTGCACGCTTTCCGCCGACATCGGCGGCACCGATTCCATTGGCAGCAACGGCTACGCGCCGAGCACCCGCGGCAATTGGTTCCGAGTCTGCATCGATGCCAACATCGCTCCGGTCGGCACCACCGAGCAATTGGCGGGTGGACTGCGCACCCCAAACGGCCTCGGGATTGGGCCGGAAGGAAAGTTCTTCGGCACGGACAACCAGGGTTCCTGGAAGCCCGACAACGGGCTTTACGAGCTGACCCCCGGTCACTTCTACGGCCACTACAACCTCTGATTTCAGTCCAGCACCTACAACGGCATCGCCAACCCGAACTCCGTTGCCGCCACCGGACTGCTCGACCCTACCCGCCAGCCGAGCGATTTCTGGAATTCATCGGTGTATTGGGCAGGTGTTTCATCACCCACCTATGCCAGCCCGAACCAGTCCGGCACCGCTCGCGTCACGCCCCCTGCGGTTTACATGCAGCAGAATGTCATGAGCAACTCGCCCACCGACCCGCTCCTAATCGGGAACCAACATCCCATTTTCAAGGGTCAAATGTTTGTGGGCGAGCACCGCAATGGTGGAATCCGCCGGTGCTTTATCGAAAAAATCAACGGCCGTTTCCAAGGTTGCGTGATGAGATTCACCCAAGGTTTGTCCTGTGGAGTCAATCGCATGCGTTGGGGCCCAGACGGCGCACTCTACCTCGGCGGTATCAGTGGAGGCGGAAACTGGAAGTGGCGCGAAACCACCTTCGGCATGGAGCGCATCGCCTTCAATGGCAACGACGCTTTCGAAATCCAAACTCTGCGCGCAGTGACCGGCGGATTTATCCTGACCATGACCAAGCCAGTCGCTGCGGGGGTCCTCAGCAATGTGAGCAACTACGAAGCGCTCCCCACCGCCAGTTATCCGAACCCGTCCTATGACTATGGCGCCGGGAAATCGAACGGCCCCACCCTCAGCGTGAGCAATGCGGTGGCGCTTCCAGACGGGCGGAGCGTGCGCTTGACCGTGCCCGGCATCGTCGCGAAGAGCACTGTCCACCTGAGACTCAAAAACACGATCATCGCCACCACCGGAAGCCCGCTGTGGTCGGGCGAGGCCTTTTACACGATGAACTCCCTCCCTTCCGCCTTTGAATCCGCTTGGGCCGAGTGGGTCACCCAAAACTTTCCCGGCAGTGCCGATCTCACGGTGATTGCGCCGACCGCTGATCCGGACGGGGACGGCACCAACAACCTCGGTGAGTTCTTCGGCGGGAGAAACCCGAATGCGATCAATGGCAGTGAGGACATCAGCATCTCTGGCAACCCGAGCTTGTTGACGTTGAAATCCCGTGAACCAGTCACGATTCCAAGTCCTCTGGTGGTCCGCTGGAAATCATCCGAAAACCTGACCGACTGGACGGACATCACTGCTGGTGTGGAGTATGTGAGTGGAGTCGCCGCAGACACCGGATTCGTGACCCGAAGCTACCGCTACAGCGCCCCAGGCAATCCTAAATCCCTCTTCATTCGCCGGGCGGTGGTGCAACCCTGGGTGCCACAACCCAGGCTCCACCTACAAAGCACGCCACAGTTCTGATTTTGAAACCTTCAGAAGCGGAAATTGAAACATTAAATTCATCGGCGGCGGTCCCTTAGAATGGTTGTTTCAAATTGCATCTGTGCCGATTCGTGAACCTGCACGCGGCATTCAATTGATTCCTAGATCCAACCCAAAAAACCAACCCCTCCCATGACGACTACCCCCATCATCAAGGTCGGCCGCCGCCTGTGCGGCACCGCAGCCCTGGCGCTCATTCTATCCGCACCAGCGGCGCAAGCCGGAGTGTCCATCAGCGGTAATTATGTCGGTGCGACCGCGCCGATGCTCGACAATGCCTATGGTAGTTTGGAATTCGCCCTGAACATGGGCGGTAGTGCACTCACCCGCGACGGAATCGCGTTCACGGCGGCAGGCGCAAACACCGCCTCGCCACAAACATTCCTATCGGGCGGCGGCCTGGGGGGGGGCATCAATGTTGTGGGGACCACCGGCGGAGATTCTTGGGCAACATACAATTTCGGGGGAGGCGACACGCTTTTCAATACCATCGTTTACGCAAATTCGAGCCAAACCTACACCATCGACCTGACCGGCTTGGATGCGGGCAAGTCATACCAACTGCAATTCCTGTTTGCTGATCCGCGGGGCGGAAGTTACCCATACACCGGTACTGCCAGCGTGAGCGACAACCTTACCCCGACTCCAAACACGGCAAGCGCCACCGTGAGCTACGGCAAGACAGCGGTTGGAGACGAGTTCGCCATGCTGACCGCCGTCGTGTCAGGCTCGACCAGCTTCAAATTCACCTCCCCGAACCAGGGGACAGGCGGTCCGGTTCTTTCCGGCTTGGTCGTTCACAGCATCGCCCTGCCGTCAGGACAGCCTACCTCCACCAATGACTCGCGGACCCTCGCCGAGGACACGCAGGCGCTGCTTGCCACCAACGACTTCGGCAGCTACTCCGATCCGGGCTTCCAACCGCTCGCGGCCGTTAAAATCACCACCCTCCCCAGCACGGGCAGCCTCGAATACGACACCACTGGCGCGGGCGCTTGGGCGGCTGTGACCGCCAATCAGGAAATCAGCGCGGCGAACCTCACCGCCGGGCGGCTGCGCTTCTCACCGCTACCGGACGGGAACGGCTCGCCCTACGCAACGGTTGGCTTCCGAGTCGGCAACGGCACGGTTTTCAGCTTCCCCTACACCCTGACGCTGAACGTAACCCCCATCAACGACTATGCGCCCACGGCCGCCAACCGTACCGTGGGTGTCGCCCAAGGTGCCACCCGGACCCAATCCGCTGTGGATTTCGGCTTTGCCGATGCTGACGGCAATGACACCCTGCAAAAAATCCAGGTAACTCAGTTCCCCACCGCAGGGACTTTGACGCTCAACGCCGTGGCCGTGACGCTTGACCAAGAAATCCCGGTGGCCGATATCAATGCTGGCTTACTGAAGTTCACGTCTGCACCCAACGCCAGCGGCCTGGCATACGCCACATTCAAATTCAAGGTGTCCGATGGCACCTTCTACAGCGTGGCGGCATACACCATGACGATTGATATCATCCCGGTCTTCGTCGCCCAAAGCGCCAGTCATATTTCCTTCGCCAACAATGGAACCCTGGTAGGTGCCGCCGTCTTCGGCAATCCCGGCACCTATGACGGCATCCCTTTCAGTCTCTGGGACACGCCGTTCGCCACGCCCACGCTGTCGCTAGGCTCGGGGGTGAGTGTGACCATAGGCATCACCGGAGGCGCAAGCGCCGGTAGCGTCACCGGAGGGGCCTTCGGCACCGACCAGCAATATCAGTTCGGAGCTTACCTAAATTCCACTCCCCGTGGGATGACCTTGACCTTCACCGGGCTGGACAGCAGCCGGAAGTATCAGTTCCAGTTCGGCTACGGCGACACCCGGACTATCTATGACTACAACGAAGACGTGACCGTGGCATTGGACAGCAGTCCCCCCGTCCCCGTGCGCTTGGCATTCGGTTCGGCTGCGGCTGGAGACGAGTATGCCTTGCTCACGGCCACCGCCACCCACACGACCACCCTCGTGCTGTCCTTGCCACAAACGGTTGGCGGGTTCCACGGTCCCATGCAAGCCGGCTTCTCAGTCCACACGCTCGACGGCACCACCGCCTACGACACTTGGGCGGATGGCACCTTCGCCAACGGCACCTTGTCCGACAAGACGCCTGGCGGCGACCCTGACGGCGACGGCCTGACCAACCAACGGGAATTCGCCTTCGGCCTGGATCCCACCACCGGCGCGTCTTCCAATCCGATCAGCCAGCAACTCAACAAGGGTATTCGCACCTTCAAATACACCCGGACCAAGGCGAGCGGCCTGACCTACATCTACCAATATTCCACCACCCTTAGCGCGCCATGGGTTTCCTTCGAATCCGCGACAACTCCGGCCCCTGTCAGCATCAGCGGCACGGTCGAAGAAGTCACCGTCGAGGTGCCCGCAGCCCTGGTCACCGCCAATCCCACCAAACTGTTCGTGCGCGTCAAAGCGGAGTGAGAGCCTGTAGCGGCGGGCCATGACCGTCGCTGCTAGAAGATCAAAGCTAACAGAAGAGGCGTCGCATCCACAATTCATTTATCCCTAAGGATTCACCGCAAAATAAATTGCTTAACTTAGCTTGATTATTGTGTATGATTTTTTCGTGAAAGCGCTATCCCACGAATCCATCAGTAACC
>JAYVEJ010000099.1:0-6289 GCA_043748885.1 Luteolibacter sp.
AGCACCTGGCTTCACTCTCGTTAGAGATAACACTTCCGTCACTGGCTCAGCCCACCGTTTCATGCATCTAAAAGTGAAAACACCTTAAAACTTACATTCGTCTGCTCGTTAGCATCACTCGCCGCTATCCACCGAACAATGGCAGGCGCACCGGAAATGTCGTGCCCTTACCCAGCTCACTGCTCACCTCGATGCTGCCGCCGTCCAGTGTGACGCAGCGTTTGACGATGACCAATCCGAGGCCCGTGCCCGAGGTCTCGTTGGCGTTGCTGCCGCGATGGAATGCGGTGAAAAGCGCCGCCATGTCCTGCGTGGGGATGCTCATTCCATGATCGCTCACCACAAATACGGCGTCATCTCCGTGGCGCTGTAAGTCTAAGTTCACGGGGCTTCCGTTAGGTGAGTATTTCACCGCGTTGTTGACGAGGTTGGTGAAGATGTGGTGCAAGAGTGTCGAGTCTGCGAGAGCAACCTCGTTAGAGATGCAGCCGCTGACGATGATCGGGCATTTCCGCGAAGTCGATGAATCCACATCGGTGACGAGCAATCGACAAAACGAGGCCAACTCCAGCGGCTCGGGTTTACAAAACAAACTTCCGGCATCCACGCGGGCAAGCAGCAGCACTTCCTCCATCATGTCGCCCATCCGCTGCGTCGCCACGAGCACATCATTGAGATGTTCATTCCGCAGGAGGGGAGGCAGGCGGTCGAAGTATTTCGAAAGGATCTGCGTGCTGGACATGATCACGCCCAGCGGCGTGCGAAACTCATGCGAGATCATGTTTACAAAATTAGTCTTCAGCTCATTGATATCGCGCTCGTCGGTTAGAGATCGCGCTAGGGCAGCGTTTGCCTCGCTGAGTTGGTCGGCTTGTGACCGCAGCTCATGCTCCATGGCGACGCGCACTGTCATGTCGCGAGCGACGCCAGCAAAGTGCGACGGCGTGCCATCCGCCGACTTGATGCCAAGGCCGACGATGGACACCGCGATTTCATGTCCGAGCCGATGCAGCAGTTTAGTATCGATTTGCCAGAAACCCTTATCCATGGCGATCTGGAAGCCGCCATCGTTGGACCGCTGGATGTAGTCCGGCGAGGCGAATTGTTCGTAACTCAACCCTGCGACGTCTTCATCCAGTTGAAATCCTAACAACGCCCGGCCTGCTGGATTCATATAGATCATCTCGGCTTTTAAATTGGCGATGCAAACAAAGTCCGACGTCACATCGGCCACGGCTTTGAACCTTGTGAGCGTTAGATTTGCCTCGCTCAGCTCCTCGGCTTGCTGGCGCAGCTCGGCGGTGGCCTCATCCACGCGCAGCGCGAGTTCGGCATTGAGTGCGAGGATTTCCGCCTCAGCCGAATCTTACGATTCGTGATGTCTCTAACCACCACCGCGAGCAACGGAGTTTCACCCGGCTCCAAGGACGTGATCGAAACTTCCGCCGGGAAACACTCGCCCGTGAAGCGGCTGCACATTCATTCCAGCCGGTGCAATCCCTCGCGAATGGCCTGCGCCACCGCCTCTTGAATGCCGACCAGAGAAGGTCGTCCATCGGGCTGAAATGCGGGCGAGAGCTGCGCCGGACTCTGCATCAACACCTGCGCCTTACTATCGTAATGCAGCAGTTTCAGGCCGCTCGGATTGACCTCCACAAACTTCATCTGCACCGGATCTAGCAGCATGATGATGTCCGCACTGCGCTCAAACAACAGGCGAAAGGCATCGCTGGGCGACGCCGTGGAGGTATTGCCAAAAGTGACAGGAGTGGCGGCAGGCATCAGAGCCGCGAGAGTAAGGGCGAGCCTTGACTTAGCAATGGTTATCCACGATCAGCAACGCACACTAGAACCAAAGGTGTATGTCATCCGCTAGTCGCGAAGCCTAATCTATTCCTCCGAGCCCTGTCCCACTCACGTCATGAAGAAGATTCTCGTCATCGAAGACCACCCGCAGATGCGGCGCAACGTCACCACCATCCTCACCATGGAAGGCTATAACGCGCTCAGTGCCGAGAATGGCAAACTCGGCCTTGCCGCCGCCCGTTTGCATCAGCCGGACCTGATCATCTGCGATGTCATGATGCCCGAGCTGGATGGCTTCGGCGTGCTCGCCGCCCTGCGTGCCGATGAGCGCATCGCTAACATTCCCTTCATCTTTCTAACTGCCCGTGGTGAAAAGCTCGACCAGCGCACTGGCATGAACCTCGGCGCAGATGACTACTTGTCCAAGCCTGTCGAGCACAGCGAACTCATGGCGGTAGTGGAAGCACGCTTGGACCGCCGCCGCATTCAGGACGACAATGCGTAGCCATTCGCCCCCGATTTTTCCTCCGCTACTCCCTTGGTGGCCGCGCTCGGTCTCACCCCCCGCGAGGCTGAAGTGCTGCTGTGGGTGGCCCAAGGCAAAAGCAACGGCGAGATCGGCACCATCCTCGGAGCTGCCGAGAGCACGGTGAAAAAGCATCTAAACAATATGTTCAACAAGCTCGGCGCGGACAACCGCAACAGCGTGACGGTGCGGGCCTTGGAGATCCTTTCAAGTGGGTGAGCGGTAGTCGTGTAACGCCAACTCGAAGTTGTGCAGATCAGTATAACACCGATACCCCTTTGGTGCTATTGGCAGAATGAGGTTTCCTGATAGTTTGTTGCTTCATCGGCATTGAATGAGACCCCATGCACTGCGGACTCTATCAAGAAAACCTGTTCTACAATTGCACCACCTTCATCGCGAGCGCAACAGACCCCGGCGGAAACAACTCAACTCACGCATCACTATGAAAAGATACTTATGGTTCGTCGCACTCCTAGCAACAGTCGTGACGGCCTCCGCCACCGTTTACGATGTCGGCCCGGCGTTCGCCAAAACCAATCTACGCGATGTGCCGTGGGCCACGCTCAATCCTAGCGATGTGGTGAATATCCATACGAAACCTGGTGGTTATCATGAGATCATTCAAGTGTCCCAGACCGGCACGGCGGCCCAGCACATTGTCATCCACGGTGTGCCGGATCCTGTCACCGGCGCACTTCCTATACTGGATGGAAATGCCGCCATCACCGATCCCACGGTGGAATGGAGGAATTCCCTTTTTGCCAGTGTCGGCGTTATCGTCGTCAGTCCCCGCGCGACCGGCTATGTTTATGGGAGTTTCCATATCAGTTATCTCGACATCGAGAACCTAGACATTCGCAACGCTCTCTACGGCGGCACACTCACCGACAAGAGCGGCATCGTTCAGCCATGGGATGGCTTTGCTTGCGGAATTTACGTCGAGTGGGCGCACGATCTAGCAGTCCGGGGCTGCGAGATTAGTAACTGTTGCAATGGTTTTTTTGCCAACTCCAAGAACGGCTCTGCGCAGGCTTCCGCCCGGCTGCTCATCGAGCATAACTATTTCCACGACAATTCTCTACCCTACACGCTGGACCCCGCGAACCCGAAACTTGTGATCAGCAACGGCTATCACGAGCATCATTGCTATGTCGAGAGTGCTGGCATCACTTATCAATACAATCACTTTGGTAAGCTGCGGCCCGGCTGCCACGGCGCGGCAATCAAGGACCGCTCGTCTGGCCAAACCGTGCGTTACAATGATTTCGATCTGCTGGAGGAAGGCAATGCCGTGATGCTGCTAGAGCCAGAGGGCGGCGCGGGCTGGGTCAACACGCAGCCAAATTTCCAACAAGCCTATGTCTATGGGAATCAATTCACCATTCAGAACTATACCAATCCTACCACCTTGATGACTTGGGGTTCCTTTGGCGGTGTCAGCGATTACCCGGCCCTGAAACGCGGCGTGTTGCATTTCTATCACAACACCATCGTCAATCATCATGCTCGTGTTAGCTTGTTCGTGCTGCCCACCACCGCCCACTCCGGGAGCTTGCCCGTGAACGAGAGTGTGGACTGCCGGAACAACCTGTTCTTCACGGACACTTCGATCCAAAGCAATGTTTACAATGCGATGACGATCTATGGCAACGTCGGCCCCACCCTTGGCGGGGGGAATGTTACATTTGGCCCGAATTGGATCAGCCCCGGCTGGCAAAAAGACAGCCCTGGCCATCCCTATGGCGGCTCTCTCAGCGGCACCCAGAATTTCCTCGTGGGCGACAATGTGGGCGCGAACAATCCGCGCTTCGTCAACTCCGCCACCCGCGACTATCATGTTCTAACTGGATCAAACATCCTCGATGCCGCAGCGGCGCTTGCGGTGGGAGATCCGCCCGTTGCAGAAGAATACCTTGCTCCGCAGACTTCCATTCTCCGTCCACTCATCGGCAGCGCGCTGGATCTGGGAGCTGTGGAAAGCTCAGGCACGCCGCCCGCGCCGCCTGTGGGTGGTTCCATCGCGTTTAGTTCTAGCTCCTACACCACTGCGGAGAATAGCGGCAGCCTAGGTATAACTGTCACTCGTAGCGGTGGCTCCGTCGGCAGCGTCAGCGTCGTTTGCAGTACCAGTGACGGCAGTGCGAACTCGCCCTCTGATTTTACCGGCAAGGTCAGCGTCTTGACTTGGGCAGCGGGTGACACCACGCCACGCACGTTTACGATACCTATTACTAACGACTCTGTCACCGAACTCGCGGAAGCACTGAGTGTCGTACTTAGCAACATCACCGGCGGCGCTGGGTACGGCCCGAATTCACAATGCGCCGTCAACATCAATGACGACGACGTGCCCCCCTCGCAGCCCATCGTCGCGATCACTGCGAATGGCGTGCTGATCCGCTTCACCAGCGGTGCTCCGGGGACGATCTTGAGTCAGGTGAATGTCACTAACATCAGCAGTCCAGAAACGCTGCGTGGCCTCGCATTTCGCCGCACTACGGGCCAACTCTATGTCGTCGGCGCGGTCAGCGGCACCAGCAATGTCGCGGCCACCTTGTATTTATTAAATCCCGCCACCGCTGTGCTTACCAGCATCGCGACGATGACCCTGGCGCATCCGAGTTTCGATCTTGGTTTCGATCCTGTCACTGATCAGCTCCACCTTTTCGGCAGCACCGGCCAGCATTTGAGGATCGATCCTAACAGCGGAGCAATCATTGCTTCGGATGTGGCACTGGCATTTGCAGCGGGCGATGTCCACTTCGGCGCAGTGCCGGGCATTGTGGGGGCTGACTTTACGCCGGGATTTTCGCCGACAGTTTATGCTATAGATAAAACAAGCGATAGCTTGGTCCGCATCGGCTCGGCTGGGAGTGCGCCGCTGAATTCTAGCAGCGGGCAAGTGACCACCATCGGCCTGCTGGGTAAGGACACCGAGGGGCTGACGGGTCTCGATTTCACCCCCGGCGGGAGTGCGTTCGCGGTGCTCAACAGCCCGGCGGATATAACTTCGAATTTATATACGATTGATACTAACACTGGCCACGCCACGCCTCTCGGGACCATCGGCGTGGCGGAAACGGTGCGTGATCTCGTCGTCGCCACGCCGGGGCAGATCAGTCTGGTGAGTGCGACGGCGGAGGTGACCGAGGGCGCAGGCAGCGTCACCCTGACCGCCGTGCGGACCGGTGGCTCGTGGGGGCAAACCAGTGTGAGTTATGCCACCGCCAACGGCACTGCCAGTGCGGGCAGTGACTATACAATTGCGAATGGAGTTCTAACGTGGCAGGATGGCGAGATCGGCTCCAAATCCATCACTCTAGCGATTTTAGCCGACACTCTCGTGGAAGGGGACGAGACATTCGATCTAACGCTCTCTGGTGCAACGAACGGAGCGCTGCTCATCAGTCCCTATAGTACGATCATCACAATCCACGAGCGGCCCTATGATATTTGGAAGAATGCGGTCTTCGGAGTTAATGCTAACATTTCCACCATCGCCGGTGACCATGCCGCGCCTGCGGGAGACGGCGTAGAGAATTTAATTAAATATGCACTCGGGATGAATCCGAATTCGCCCGACCTCAGTGGCCTGCCGATCCAAATGTCACTTGGTGCTTATGCCGGCATCGGATTCACCCGCGCGGCGAGCGATGTGCAATACCAAGTGGAGGTCAGCGACGATCTCATTTCATGGTCACCCGGCACCACCACCGACGTCACCCCGGCGGGTAGTGCGGCGGGGTGGACGGTGATTCGCGATGTCACGCCAGTTTCCGCGGTGCCTCAGCGCTTCATGCATCTCAAGGTTTCGGTTCCCTAAAAAACTTCGACGAATTCTCATTTGATTTTTTTTCGGCAGCGTTCACAAGCTGCGGGCATGGCGAAAGCAAAGGACGAAAACCG
Organism: Luteolibacter sp.; assembly: GCA_043748885.1. GTDB lineage: Bacteria > Verrucomicrobiota > Verrucomicrobiia > Verrucomicrobiales > Akkermansiaceae > Luteolibacter. The sequence continues at coordinate 6,242 of JAYVEJ010000099.1, forward strand.
GGTGGTGGTGAAGGTGTTTATCTATGGGATCCAGCCGCAGATTTGGCG
>JAYVEJ010000100.1:0-2344 GCA_043748885.1 Luteolibacter sp.
CTCGGCTGCGGGAAATTTCAAATTTGAAATCTCAAATTCCCCCATGGACACCATCGAGATCCGCCGCCTCCGCGTCAGCACCCTCATCGGCGTGCCGGAGGAAGAACGCGCCATTTCCCAAATCGTTTTAGTCACCGTGAAAATGACTCCTTCGCAAAACTTCGACAGACTCGCCGATGAAATTTCCAGCACCGTCGATTACTATCAGATCTCGTTAGAAATCGAAACTCTCGCCGCCGCCCGCCCGCGCCGCCTGATAGAAACCCTCGCCACCGACATCGCCAGCCACCTGCTAGGGAATCATCCGCTGGCACACGTCGCGATCACCCTCGAGAAACACATCCTGCCTAACACCGAGTGCGTCGCCGTCCACCTCGAGCGGAGTCAATAGGGGGCAGGTGGTGGATTGTGTTCCGGCTGTCTCAGCCGGAAGCAGAGAATCCGGCTGAGACAGCCGGGACACATTTTAGCAAGCACTCCGTTAGTCCCGGTTGGCTTGACCTGTGGCCCATCCGAGTCCAGCCTCCGCCGCAAGATGAAATCAACTTTCCTTAACTATCTGCCGCTCGCCGGGCTGGCCACCATCGCCTTGAACTCCTGCGGGCCATCTGGCCCACGGCGTTCGGACTACCTCGCCGGCATCGGTGGCAGCGTTCATCAGCAGACCTCTGGCGGTGCCGGCCACCCCGCACCCGCCATCCCGGACGACGTTTCCTACTGGGATGGCGACGGCGCACTGGGCAGCCCGTTGATCAAAATCAACCGCGGCCAGCAGAAAGCGTTTTTCTACAAAGGCGGCACCCTGGTCGGGATCTCCCGGATTTCCAGCGGCAACGAAGACCACGGAACTCCCCCGGGTACTTATAAAATCAGCGAAAAGGACAAGAACCACGTTTCCTCGGTCTATGGTGTTTTCAAGGACAAGACCACCGGCCAGACCACCAACGACAACGTGGACATCCGCGTGAACAAACCAAAATCCACCGAGATTTTCTACAACGCGCCGATGCCAAACTTCATGCGCGTCACCGGCGGGATCGGCATGCACACCGGCTATCTGCCCGGCTACGCAGCGTCCCACGGCTGCATCCGCATGCCGCACCACATGTCCGAGCATTTCTTCGAAAACGTCCAAGTCGGCACCCCCGTGGTCATCGAGTGAGCACGCACCTACCGGACGCGTCCGCGACCCTGGAAATCACGCCCGAAGCGGTGGCGAAATGGATCCACCAGCCCCGCGACCTGAGGCCGCGCGTGATCGACTGCCGGGAAGCCGACGAACTAACCCTCTGCCAGATCGTCGGCAACGAATGGTTTCCGCTAGGGATCTTGCCAACCGCCGGCCCAGAGCTGACAGCCGACGCCGCGCGCGGCGTGGTCGTCTATTGCCACCACGGCATGCGCTCCCTGCGGGCGGCTTCGATCCTGCGAGCGCGAGGCGTGGAAAATGCGTTTTCGATGAAAGGCGGGATTGAGGCGTGGTCGCAGATCATCGATTCAGACATGCCGCGGTATTGAAGATTTTTTCCGCGAATGACGCGGATGAAGAGGACGGGACGAGAAGAACTTCTTCATTTACCGCGTTGGCCGATGAGCCCGTGGCGGGGAAAACCAGCCTCTTGGCCGGATACTTTTCGGGAGCGGGCTTGATCAGCCTCCCCTGATAGAGTTTTCCGGCGGTCATCGCCGTAATGCCCTCCGCTTCCGTCTCGGCGAGTCCCCACTGCTCCGGCCCCCAATCCAAAGCGGAACCCCCATCGAGACCTTATCGACTCTTCTCGTGAATCTCGGTGATCGAGGCTGTCCTTGGTGGTATCGTTACGGTCGATGTTGACCGCTCTGTATTGGACTGCGAAATCCTCACCCGCCGAAGTGGACTCGATCAAACAAACAGGTAGAGTTCGAATTGTTACGTTCCAAATTGACGCCATAAAATCCGCTGTTGAATCGCACGGGAAGACTTCAAGCAAAGGTTTGCGAGGTCATAGCTACGGCAGAGTTTAAAACCAAATCTCGGCCAAGTGATCTGCTAGAGTGCATTGACGGAATTTCTCCAGTGTGACCCGGACAGGATCCTAGGCCGACTGGCGCAAGGGATGGCGGCAAATGAGCTAACAGCAGCGCGATAAAGTTCACTCCGGTGCCGACCGCAGCGCGTGGTGGACTTTGATTGCGGCGTAAGCATCGTTCGCGGCGTAAATCAGTTGGCCGTCGGACAAGTCCTTGGCCGCCCAGTTCGAGGTGGTGATCGATTTGGATTTCGGGAGCTTGCGATTGAAGAGCATGGCGATGGCCGACTTGGCACCGACGGCGTTGCGGTAACCTAACTGCTTGAACGAACGGT
>JAYVEJ010000101.1:0-6255 GCA_043748885.1 Luteolibacter sp.
GAAAGCCGCAAGAAACAACTCGAACTCGACGCGCTGGTGGACGATTTCCTGTTCAAGCTCGAGGAGCAAAAAGGCAGCGGTTTCGAAGAACTCGCCAAAACTAACGGCTGGGAAGTGAAAACCACCGAACTCTTCGCTCGCAGTGCCGCTCCCAAAGAACTCGATCTCAAACTCCGTTCTAGCAGCCGTGGTGGCAAGGCCGTCGATCAGCTTTTCCTCATCCAAGAAACTTCGGATCCTTTCTCGAAAATCTCCGAAGCGATTGCCGTCGGCGACAACCAATGGATCGTCGCCCGCATCGACGGCGAGGAAAAATCTCGCGCAAAAACCTTCGAGGAAGCCCGTGGCGACGCCCGTGCCCAGTACATTTCCGAGAAAGCCACTGAAGCACTCAAAGCCGCCGCTGCCGACGATCTCACCAAAATCAAGACCTTGCTCAGTGCCGGTAAAACCTTCGCGGAAGCCGCCAAAGAAGCTGGGATTCCTGAGACCCGGCCATTCACCGCCATCATCAGCACCTATCGCCCCGATGGCGCGAGCGAGCCGCAAAATCTGTTTGAAGCCGCCCGCAACGTAGAACCCGGGACTCTCGCCGACGTGATCACCGAGTCCGATCGCGCGTTCATCCTCCACGTCGCCAAACGGGAAGTCGTGAAAGCCGCCGCAGCAGCCACTCGCATCGACAGTGAGGTCGCCTCCCTCACCCGGAAAAACGAAACCATTGCCTTCACCGCGTGGATCGCAGAGCGCACCGAGGTCGCCAAGGTCGAGCAACTTTACAAACGCTAACCGTGGCGGCGGTTTCCAACCGCCAAGCCTCTTTCCCAAATACCTTTGCGCGACGACCTGCAAGCCCTCTTCGACAACGCTAACGGCCATCTCGCCGTCGGCGAATTCGAGGAAGCCATCGCCCTCTACCGCCGCTGTGTCGCGCTCGATCCTGCCTTCTTCGACGGTTGGCACGCCCTCGGCATGGCACTTTTAAAAACCGGCCATCTCAAGGAAGCCATCGGTTGCGGACTCCAATCCGTGACGCTCCAGCCTAACGACCTGTTAGCTTGGACCAGTCTCTCCCAAATGTACGTCCGCGATGGTAACATCCCCGAAGCAGAAGCCGCCAAGGGCAACGCGAGGATCCTCTCGCTCGGCGGCAAAGTGGTCAGGTGAGTCCATCGGCCCGCCAAATTTATTTCGCGCGACCCTTCCTATGGCCGGGATTTGCGGGTGTGCCTTTCCGCCGAGCACGGCAGTTAGAGCCGACGCACCACCGGGAGGATGGATGCACTTCAATTGATGCATGACGCCGATAGAAAGGTCACCCCAATGAGCAGCAGCATCGCTAGGAATCCGCCAACCACCGAGACGGTTTTTTCCGTCAGGCTGGTACCCATTGAGTTCGATTCCAAGCCAGTGCCACCCGCGATGGGTGGAGCTTGGAAATACATCGGGTTCGTCGCTTTGCGCGGCGGACGGAGGAATTTGCGGGGAGTCCACTTGGGCTGCGGCGACGGAGATTGGCGCTTGCATAATATCGTGATGCGATACATTGCAAGCGCCAGATGAGCACAAAATTGAAGCCAATGTCAGATACGGACTACGCCAACTTGGCAGACTTCCGCTACTCGGTGCGGCGATATCTTGAATTTAGCGCGAAAGCAGCTGGTTCTGAAGGACTCACACCTCGGCAACACCAGGCGCTGCTCGTCGTCCGCGGATGCGCCGGAGCGATCACGAGTGTAGGGCACTTGGCGGAACGCCTTTGTCTCCGCCACAACACGGCCGTCGAACTCGCTCAACGCTTGGAAAGCGCAGGATTGATCACGCGCCAACCCAACCAGGAGGACCGGCGGTCCGTCCAGCTCGCACTAACCAGTTTGGGCGAGACCAAGCTGGAAGTTCTCAGCCAGGCCCATCGCCGCGAGTTGCGACACATCGGGCCAGCAATGCGGGCGTTGTTTCAAGAACTCTCACAGGAAGATCCTGGCACTCGATGAACTCCACCGCGCTATCAGCTTGGCAGCGTGCCCGGGTTCCGCTTCTAGCAGTCATCATCAGCGCCATCGTCACGCTGACGGCGGTAGGGTTAATCGCGCTCATTCGCCTATGCACGAATCTCGCCTTTCATGGCATCATTTCGACTGCGGACTCGAAGCCAGATTTCGCAATTTGGGGCGCTTGGGGGATCATAGTGCCGGTCATTGGAGGTCTCATCATCGGTGTCATGGCTCGCTGGGGAAGTCCGGCCATCCGCGGTCACGGCATTCCGGAAGCAATGCAAGCGATCGGCACGGCTGAAAGCCGGATTCCGGCTCGCGTCGCCATTCTGAAGCCACTCACGGCGGCGATTTCGATTGGTAGCGGTGGCCCATTCGGTGCGGAAGGTCCGATCATTGCCACCGGCGGTGCGATTGGCTCGTTAGTCGGTCAAGGGTTGTCCACCAGCCCGGTCCAGCGGAAAATCCTTCTCGCAGCTGGCGCGGCCGCCGGGATGACGGCGATTTTCGGCACTCCACTGGCGGCGGTATTGCTTGCCGTAGAACTGCTGCTGTTTGAATACCGTGGCCGCAGTTTCCTGCCGGTGGCGTTGGCAGCAGGTACGGCCATGGCGCTGCGTTCGCTGTTTCATGAACCACTGCCGATGTTTCCTTTCGTTTTTAACACAACCCCGGATCTGCCGCTTTCGTGCGGTTCATTCCTGATCGGTGCGGCCAGCGGACTGTTAGCGGTGATCCTTACCAAGGCGGTGTATGTGCTGGAAGACGGTTTTGAAAAACTCCCGCTGCACTGGATGTGGTGGCCGGCCATCGGCGGGCTGGCGGTGGGGATCATCGGTTGGTTCGAACCGCGCACGATGGGTGTGGGCTACGACAATCTGCGCGAACTGCTAGATGGAAACATGGCGGTGCAATTCGTCGCCTCACTGGCGATTTTAAAATTCCTCTCTTGGGCAATCGCGCTCGGCAGCGGCACCTCCGGCGGCACGCTAGCGCCGATCATGACGGTGGGCGGAGCGGTCGGCGCACTTTTCGCCCATGTGCTGCACGCCATTCCGATGTTTGCGGATTTCCCGATTGGATTGGGAGTGTTGATCGGCATGTCCGCCACGTTCGCCGGGGCATCGCGGGCGTTCCTCGCGTCGGTGGCATTTGCCTATGAAGCCACCCAAGCGGTCGAATCGTTCGGGCCGCTGCTGTTAGGATGTGGAGCGGCGGTGCTGGTCTCTCGCGTGCTGATGCGCGAAACGATCATGACGGAAAAACTCGCTCGCCGGGGATTACGAATTCCCAGCGATTATGAGCCGGATTTCCTTCATGGCTTGCCCGTTGATCAAGTGATGGAAACCCAACCGCTGACCGCCGGCCCACAGGAAACCATCGCCGACCTCGCGATCCGGCTAGGAACGCCGGGTTCGCCATGGCACGATATCCGCCTGATTCCGATCATCTCGCCGGAGCGCGAGCTGCTGGCGGTGATTTCCCGAGCCGACCTGTTTGCGGCTCTCGAAGCCGCGCCCACCACCACTCTGTTGGACGCGGGCGTGCTGCATCCGGTGACAATCCAGCCGGATGCCCCGTTGTCGGCAGCTGTCGAGCTGATGATCTTGCATGACATTGGCCGTCTGCCGGTGGTTGATCGATCGCCAACCCCAAGACTGGTCGGTCTTTTGACCCGCCGTGCCATTCTCGAAGCGAAGCGCCATCAACTAGAAGCAAACCGAATTCGGCCGGTGGCGTTGAGCTGATTTGCTCCGACCAACCTGCGATAAGCGGGAAACTGGCGAGATCTGCTTGCGACCAAGCAAAGCGACTTTGGGCCGGGTGCTTCCAAGCCTTGCGCGACGGGCCGGCTCCATGTTTCCATCCCTCGCCTGTCGCACCCTCACTTTCTGCGCACTGCCCACTTTCCACATTCTCACCATGTTCTACCTCACCACTGCTATCGACTACACCAACGGCTCACCCCACATCGGCCATGCTTATGAAAAAGTGCTGGCGGACGTGATCGCCCGCTACCGCCGGCTCCGTGGCGACGAGGTTTATTTCCTAACCGGAGTGGATCAGCACGGCCAGAAAGTCCAGCAGACCGCCGAGAAAGAAGGGATTTCGCCCGAGGAATTCGTCGAGCGCACGACCCGCAAGTTTTCCGCACTCTGGCAAAAACTCGGCGTGGACTACGACGGCTGGGCCGCGACCACCGACCCGCGCCACAAGGCCTGCGTCGGAGCCATCCTCACCGCGCTCAAGGAACAAGGCCAACTCTACAAGAAAACCCACGCCGGCCACTACTCAGTGAGACAGGAACAATTCCTCCAGGAACGCGACCGCGATGAAGCTGGAAATTTCGGCCCAGAGTGGGGCGAAGTCGTCGAGATCGAGGAGGAAAATTGGTATTTCAAACTCAGCGATCACACCGCTTGGCTGAAGGAGTTTCTCGAAAATAGCACCGACATCATCCTCCCCGCCTTCCGCAAGGCCGAGCTGCTCAACGCGCTTGAGCGCAACGTCGGCACCGACCTCTGCATCTCCCGCCCCAAGGAACGCCTGCGCTGGGGCATCGAATTCCCGTTCGATGCAGACTACGTCACGTATGTCTGGTTCGACGCGCTCATCAACTATGTTTCCTTCGCTGGCTATCAAGCCGCCGCCGCCGCAGGGCTGCCAGATTTCTCGAAACTCTGGCCCGCTAACAGCCGCCCGCTCCACATCATCGGCAAGGACATCCTGATCCCCGCCCACGGCATTTACTGGCTGTGCATGCTGCACGCCATGGGCTTTTCCGACGCGCAAATGCCGCGCTTGTTAGTCCACGGTTTCTGGAACAGCCGCAGCGGTGAAAAGATGGCCAAGTCCACCGGCAACGTCGTCGATCCCGACGCACTCGCGGACAAATTCAGCGTGGAAGCGGTACGCTACTACCTCGTGCGCGACATCGCCACCGGCAAGGATTCCGACTTCGATGTGGACCGGCTGGTCATGCTCTTCAACACCGAACTCGCCAACGAACTCGGCAACCTCTGCAACCGCGCGCTCAACATGAGCCATCGCTTCACCGGCGGCATCCTCCACCACGGCGGGCCGCTCACCGCGGATGACTCCGCGCTGCAAGCATCCCTCGCAGAATCTATCCAAGCCTATCAGGTGGCGATGGATGAGTTCGAGGTCTCCAAAGCCCTCGAAGCACTCAACCGCCACGTCGGCCACTGCAATGGCTACGCCGAGCGGATGAAACCTTGGGAACTCAACAAGAACCCCGAGAACAAGGACCGCCTCGCCACCGTTCTCTATCATCTGGCAGAAAGCGTCGCCCACGCCTCCGTCTTGCTCTCCCCTATCCTGCCGGACGCGGCCGCCAAGCTCGCCGCACAGCTCAATCTGCCAGCCCTCACCAACCTCACTCTCGCCGACCTGCATTGGGGGTTGTTAGCCGACGGCCACCTCATCGGCCAGCCGGTGCCGGTCTTTCCACGCATCGTCGCCGAGGAAGCGTGAGGCTTTATTTCTAACCCAAACTGACTGCCAACCCGAAAACCCAAGCTTGTGGCCGGTTATGGGACCAATTGGCCGGAACTGAGACCTCAAATTGCTTCCAATCTCCTGATCATCAGGTAATTTGAATTCGTTCTGAGCGAGGTTTGCCTCTTTCGAACTTCAGCCACAAACAAGCCGGGTCGCCTGCTTCGAATTGACCTCCGGGGGGAAGTCAACCGAACAAGGCCCAGCGAATGGCACCGAAAAAAAGCGCGCGTTGCGAGATCCGGGGGGATATCCAATGCGTGCTTTTTTGGGTCCATTTTTGCCCATTGTCTCCGCATTGGGATAGAGGTAGGAACGGGCTTTCGCCCCGCTCGCTCCTCCGAACTGGACGGGCGGATCTCCCGCATCCGGCTCTCCAGTCAGTAGTTTGCTCCATTACGGAGACTGGCAGATGTCGATTCCCGGGCATCTAGCAGGCAGAAAAGTCCGAGTTTCGCGAAGTAGCAGTGGGGCCAGCGCTGGTGATTGATTCCCCGGCTGCCGCCTTTGAGGCCGCGCTGTTTTCTTAAAATGGAGCACAATCTCATGCGAACCCATCCGTCGGATTCCACTCAGTTCGCTGGCTTTGGCGTGTTTGAAGTAGCCGAACCAGCCGGGTAATGTCCGGTTAAGGTCTGCCACGATACCTTGCGTGCCCTCGCCATGGTTCGGGCACGTCCTGGTGGGCGATGGATTCGGGCAACTTGCGCAGGCTTGTGGGCCGGACCAGGCGCATCAGACG
>JAYVEJ010000102.1:0-6225 GCA_043748885.1 Luteolibacter sp.
CGACTTTGAGGAACTTTTTGGCGTCGGCGATGTAGGCGGCGATGATCTTGTCCTGGGCGCTGCGAGGTTGCTTGGGCTTGGGTTCGGAGGCTGCGGTGATGGGTTCTGGGGAGGTATTGGACATATGGGTTTTTGGTTGAACTATCAGAACCCTGTTGGAAGTGGTGGCGGGTTCCAAGCAAGAAATGCGGGAAATGTTGCCACCCTGCTCACTCCGGCAGGCCTGTGAAGCACTCCGGTCGGTTTGGTGGGCACTCCGGTGGGGTGGTTGATGTCTCGGGGAGGGAAGTTTACCACTTCGGCGAGCTTGGTGTGGATACCGGGGGGCTTGCGAAGCGTTCCGTGGCGGTTGTTGAGCGCTCCGGCGGGGATGTTGGGTGCTCCGGCGGGGATGTTGAGCACTCCGGCGGGGATGTTGAGCACTCCGGCAGGCATGTTGGGCGCTCCGGCAGGCTTGTTATACTGCCGCGCATCAAGATTTGTGAAAACGTAGCTGGAGCGTCTCGCTCCAGACCGTTGTCCGGGCGTCCCCGCCCAATCCTGTCATCTTAAGAATTTTTAACCGCAGATGAACTCAGATGGACGCAGATTAAAGACACAGATAAAGACTGAGTTTCCGCTTTGTTTATCTGCGTTCATCCTGTTTATCTGTGGTTGAATTTTCTTATTTTTGATAGTTAAAATGACAGCATTGGGCGTCCCCGCCCGGATAAGAGATTCGAGAGGCGGGACGCCTCTCGCAACGGTCTGGCGCGAGACGCGCCAGCCACTTTCATGCCCGAGCATTTCCACAAGTCCTTATGCGCGGCAGTATAAGCGCTCCGGTGGGGGTTCGGGGCGCTCCAAGGAAAATTTGGTCTGGTCTTATATCCATTTTGCCACGGGACGAGATTTTCCCTTGCTCCCGTCGGTCCGAATCCCTAGCCAATGGCCAGCAACCATGGGACAACAATCGAAAAAAATCATCAAACGCCGTCGCCGTGCGGATTACTTGAAGCGCAAAGCGGTGACTGCCAAGCTCGGTGGACTTGTGAAGAGACCCGCTGTGAAAAAGGCTGACGTGGCGAAAAAGGCTCCCGCCAAGAAGGTTGCCGCTAAAAAGGCTCCGGCCAAGAAGGTCGCCAAGAAGTCGCCGGAGTTGGAAGAAGCGCAAGTCGCCGCCGCTGCTCCCGAGTCCACGGAACCTGAGTCCGCCGCTGCCGTCGAGCATGTGGCTGAGAAGACGGTGGAAGTCCTCGAGGAAACCGCCGCTGCCGCGCCGCAGGCTGACGAAGCTTGAATCAACGAATTTCAAAAAGCCGCCCCGCAACGGGCGGCTTTTTTGCGTTGAGGGTTTGAGGTCAAGAAGTGGCACCCGCAGTGGTTGACGGGGCAGGGTGGGGGATGCACCTTGCGGCCATGAACGCGGTGGTGAATTACAAGATCGGCAACGAAAAGTTGGTGCGGGTGATGGAGGGGGCGTCGTCGCATTTGCGGGGGCTGCTCGATCGGCAGGGCAGGCCGGATGGCGCGTTGCGGATCGCGGTGGTCGGCGGCGGTTGCTCGGGATTGCAGTATAAAATGGATCTGGTGGACGGCCCACGCGACCGCGACATCTTGGTGCCGAGCAACGGCGTGAATGTGGTGATCGACCCGAAGAGCGCGCTGTTTGTCAGTGGCAGTGAGCTGGATTTCTCCGACGACTTGCAGCAAGGCGGCTTCAAGGTGAGCAACCCAAACGCGGTGGTGACTTGCTCGTGCGGCGAGAGTTTCGCGGCGTGATCACGATGCGCATTGAATTATTTGCCAAGTCCGTAACGTTTCCCGTCACATGAAATTTCAGAGTATCGCGATCGCCACCGGCATTTTTGCTTGGGTGTGGATCGCGGCAGCTTCGCCCGATGCAGGGGTGGAATCCGCCATCAAGCAGCCTGAGAAATCGCTGGAAGGCTGGATCGCGGACTTGTCGGCTGAGAAGTTCCGAGTCCGCGAGGAGGCATCCAAGAAGATTTGGGCCATCGGCGAGCCGGCCTTGGGGGCGCTGCAGGAAATCGCGGTGGGGAAAGACCCAGAGCAGGCCTACCGGGCGCGCGAGTTGATCCGGAAAATCCAGTTGCAGATCACGCCGGAGACGGATCCTGCGGTGGTGGCACTGGTGGAACGCTATGCGAAGGCGACGCCTAACGAGAAGCTCGGGCTGTTCGGCCAGATGTATAAAAAGCGGGCGTGGCGGCAGATTCTCAAGCTTTACGCGACTGAGACCAGCCCAGACGTCCAAGGCCGTTTGCACCAATCTTTGAGGCGCGGCATGAGCGGGGTCGAGGGCGTGGGGGGCGTGGCGATCACCGCGGCGCGGGAGTGCTTGGAAGCGGGCGATGCGAAGGGCGCACGCGAGTTTCTCGAAATGGCTCCAGCCGACGCGGCTGGCTTGCTTGCGCTGGCGGATTTCCACCGCAGTCATGGCACGCTGGAGGCGGAACTGAAGCGGGCGAAAACCCTCAAAGGCGTGCGCGCGGATGCGTGGCAGCTCGCACTCTACCGGGCATCGGGAAACCTAGAAGCCGCCCGCGATGCGGCGACTGCGGCGGGGGAAACCAAGATTTCCGCCGCGATGTCGGCGTTGTTAGGCGATCCGCTGCCGTGGCTGCGCCTGAACCAAGTGGGCGGTGATGGCGGTATGATTCACAAGTCTTACGCCGAGCTTGCGATCAAGCGCTGGCAGGGAAATCCGCTCCGACCGACGGACTTGGAGCCGCTGATGCGGTCGATCCATTCGAAAGACCGGAGTGGGCGGGCGAATGGGATCAACGCGTTGTTTCTACTGGGTGAGACCCCGCTGGCGGAGGATGCCTATCTCAAAAGCTCGCCGCTGGAGGCGTTCTCTTATTTTGAGTCGCTGGAACGGATCCCTGAGGCGTTGAATGCGCTGGGCTTGGACCCCGAGAAGCCGGATTACGCGGGGTGGGTGGAGAAACGCATGGTGCCACTTTTGAAGGATGCTGGCGGGGAGGAACATGAGGTTTCCTCGGATAGCTTGGAGTTGATTTTGTTAGCCAATTTCCTCGAGCGGCGGGGTCTGCATGAGGAAAACGCAGGCGCGTTCCTGAAGCCGCTAGCGGCAGTGGCCGAGAAGGACGCAAAAATTTTCACCGATTTTTTGGCTGCTCTATTCGGTGGCCGTGCGAGCGAACGGGAAGAACCTGAAGCCGCGCCGCAGCTCGCGCGCTTGGCTGCGCTCACTTGGGCCGGCGACGACGCAGATCGCTGGGACGAAGTCATCACCGCCGCATTTGGCGAACAGGACGAAATGAGGGCGGTGTGGGATTGGCTGTTAGTGCTGGATCCCAAGGCCAGCCGGGTCGAGCGGCTCGATGGGATGCTCGCCCTCAGTGGCATGGGCCGCGATTCACTCCGACTTCGCGAAAAATGGTTGGCGCTGGCGTGGCAGGCGATTGATCACGCACCGGCGGAAAAGCGGACGCCGTTGCTTCTAACGCTGGCTTTCGTTTCTCGGCAATGCCCAGATGTGGCGACCCGTCTCAAGGTCTGGGACGCGCTCCCCGAAGAACTCCGCAGCGACGTGCCGTGGCGGGGGCACGTCTTGGATCTAACTGCCGCCGGGCGTTGGGATGAGGCGGCGGGAATCTATCTGGATCTCATCGAGCGGCTGGCCAAGGCGCGGCAGGATTCGCAACCGTCGTTGCACGCGTGTGCCGCCGCCTGCTTGCGCAAGGCGGGCCGGGCCGAGGCTGCGGCGGCGCAGGACGCGCTGGTCGAGAAGCTGGCTCTGGGAAACAACGCGCTGCAAATCGCCAGCGCTTATGCCGAGGGCTACGACTACGCCCGCGCGGCGGACTGGTGGGCGAGGGCCGCCCGGCAGAGCGATCCTGCGACGTTAGAATTCGATTTTGCGCTGCGAAATCACCTTCAGAATTCGCTAGAGCAGGGCGATTGGAAGGTCGCGGCCGCCATCGCCGAGGTGCGGGCCCAGACGACTGCGGCTGCCGATTCTCCCAGCGAGAAGGCACTGATCGGGCTGAGAACCCGGCTCCAAGCGGACTTGGGTAGAGCCTTGGCCGGCTTGAAATCGGATCGTGCCGGGGCGCTTGCCATCCTTGGAAATTGTCACCGGATGTTTCCCAGCGACGGCTCACTGGCCGACGATTTTTTCCCAGCCCTGCGCAAGGTGGGACTCATCAAGGAGCATGACGAATGGTTTAAAATTTCCTGGGAACGGATGGTCGCCGTGCTCACCGAGTTTCCTGAATCCGACAACACCCGCAACACCGCGGCATGGCTGGCTTCCCGCGCCCAGCGGAATCTGGATGAGGCCGAAGCGTTTGAGGTAAAAGCCATCGGCTCGCGCCCTAATCAATCTTCCTACCTCGACACGATGGCGGAAATCCAGTTCGCCAAAGGCAAACGCGAGAAGGCACTCGAGTGGTCCAGCCGCGCCGTGAATTTTTCCAGTCCGCTCGAACTCGCCCAAATCTGCCAACAGCACGAGCGATTCCGCACCGCGCCGCTGCCGCGATAATTCCCGCTGCCATGCCGGAGCGAAACCAACGCATCGCTTGACAGCGGCCCCGCTCTAAGGCGGGATTCGCCGCCTCATGGCCAAGCTTTCGATTCGTGATCTCGATGTCTCTTCTAAGGAAATCCTCATGCGTGTGGATTTCAACGTCCCGCTCAAGGACGGCGTCATCACCGACGACACCCGCATCCAAGGCGCGGTGCCATCCATCAAAATGCTCGCTGCCGGCGGAGCCAAGCTGGTCCTCTGCTCCCACCTCGGTCGGCCGAAGGGCGGCTTCGAGGCGCAATTCTCGCTCGCTCCCGCCGCCGTGCGGCTCGGGGAAATCCTCGGTCTAACGGTCAAGCTCGCGCCGGACTGCATCGGTGCCGAAGTCGCCGCGCTGCGTGCCGCGCTCCAGCCGGGTGAGGTGCTGCTGCTAGAGAACACTCGCTTCTATCAGGAAGAGGAAGCCAACGATTCCGCCTTCGCCGAAAAACTCGCAGGTGCCGCAGAAATTTACATCAACGACGCATTCGGCACCGCCCACCGCGCCCATGCCTCCACCGAGGGCGTCACCCATTTCGTCAGCCAAAGCGCGATGGGCCTGCTGATGGAGCGAGAACTCGAATACCTCGACGGCAAGCTGCAAAACCCTGAAAAGCCATTCCTCGTCATCATGGGCGGCGCGAAAGTTTCCGATAAAATCCAAGTCATCACCGCGCTCATGGAAAAGGCCGACGCCTTCCTCATCGGCGGTGCGATGGCTAACACTTTCCGCAAAGCCCAAGGCTATCAGACGGGTAACAGCCGCGTCGAGGCGGACAAGCTCGACCTGGCGCTCGACATCCTCGCCAAGGCCGAGGCCAAGGGCGTGCGCTTCCTGCTTCCGGCCGATACCCGCATCACCCAAGAGTTTAAAGAAGGCGCGGAAACCCAAGTCACCGGCATCTACGGCCAAGGCGGCGAAACCCCGGCCGGCTGGGAAGGCATCGACATCGGCGACGTCGCTATCGACGAGTTTTGCGCGGAAATCGCCAAGGCGAAAACGATGATTTGGAACGGCCCGATGGGCGTGTTTGAAATCGAGAGTTTTGCCAAAGGCACTCGCGCCATCGCCGAGGCCATGGCAGCCAGCGATGCCGTCACCATCGTCGGCGGTGGCGACTCAGTCACCGCCGTCAATCAGTTCGGTCTCGACGACCAGATGACCTTCATTTCCACCGGCGGCGGCGCTTCCCTCGAACTCCTCGAAGGCAAAGTCCTGCCCGGTGTGGCCGCACTCACCGAAGTTTGATTTCCTGAATTCTTCCCCATCTAACACACAGTCCCCAACCCCATGACTCGCAAGCCGATTTTCGCCGCTAACTGGAAAATGAACAAAGGAGCTTCCGAGACGGAAGACTTCGTCAAAAGCTTCCTCTCGAAACTCCAAGGCCAGGATTTCCCCTGTGAAATCGTGATCGCACCACCGTTCATTTCGCTGCCCAAGCTCGCCGACATGCTGCACACCGCGACCGCCGTTCAGAACGCCCACGCCATCCAGATCGCCGCGCAAAATTGCTCGCAGTTCGACTCCGGCGCCTACACCGGCGAGATCAGCGTGCTCATGCTGCGCGAGTTCTTCGTCCACTACGTGATCCTCGGTCACAGCGAACGCCGTGCGATTTACGGCGAGACCGATGCCATGATCAACGCCAAGATCAAGAAAGCCCGCGAGGCGAATCTGAAGC
>JAYVEJ010000103.1:0-6223 GCA_043748885.1 Luteolibacter sp.
TGACTTTTCACGGCGACTCCTACACCACGATTCACAATTATTATCTTCCATCGACCGATCTAAGGATCTGGGAGGTGGATCATTCGAAGCCCTTTCCTACCTTCGCCCCCCTCTGCTCGGGACTGGGCAATGTGGATCTTCAGACGACGGCGACGATCATTGGCCGAGGCACACAGAAAGGTCTCCCTGTCACGGTCCCCACTTCAAGCGGGGTTCTCAAAGGCTGGTCGTGGGGAACGGCAGATCACGTCCAGCGCTGGGGAAGAAATTTCGTGGAGCGGATGGTGAACGGCGGAGCGGGTGCGGGCGAACTCCTCGTCTGCGCTTTCGACGTGCCCGGAATTCCCGATGAATGTCATCTATCAGTGGGTGATTCCGGCGGCGGATTGTTCGTAGTGGAAGATGGGTTGTGGAGACTTGCGGGCGTGAACTTTACGGTCGAAGGGCCGTTCCGGCATGATTCATCGGAAGCGCCGTTTCACGCAGCTATTTTCGACAAGGGTGGCCTCGAGGAAGAAGATCCGGGTTGGGTGTTGGTGGAAGATACTGTGGCAAATAAGCCGTCCGCCCTTGCCTGTTCGCGGATTTCCGCATCGCTACCGTGGATTCTATCAGTCACCGGCCATGACGGCTCGCTCGCGCTAGAAAGCTATAGCGCCTGGCAGCGGCTGTATTTCACTCCGGCAGAGATTGGGAATCCCGCGACTACCGGACCGCTCGCGGACTTCGATGGCGACGGGATCGGCAA
Organism: Luteolibacter sp.; assembly: GCA_043748885.1. GTDB lineage: Bacteria > Verrucomicrobiota > Verrucomicrobiia > Verrucomicrobiales > Akkermansiaceae > Luteolibacter. The sequence goes on from JAYVEJ010000103.1 coordinate 749, forward strand.
TCTGTTGGAGTTCGCCTTGAATCTGGATCCGTCGTTCAACGAGGGCGTGACCCTGCTCCCTAACACCGGCTTGCGTGGCTTGCCATGGATTGGCGTGGAAACCGATCACCTGACCCTCGAGTTTGTCCGTAGGACCAGTGGCAGCGGTGCCGGACTCACCTACACTCCCCAGTTTTCGTCCGACATGATCGACTGGCAGAACCTCGGCTCCGAGACCGTCGTCTCTATCAACCCGCGCTGGGAGCGGGTGAAAATCGTCGATCCCATGACGACCAATAGCGCGACCAAGCGGTTTGCCCGCGTGCGGTGCGAGCTGGCGGAATGAGAATCGTTCCGCAGATTTCCGGGTTGCGTGGGTGACGGGTGGCGGGCAGGCTATGGGCCGTGCCAGCATGTCCCCGGCACGACGACTTTTTAATGATGAATAACCCCAGTGGCGAGCCGTCCAACATCGTGCAGGAGCCTAGCGGTTCCGTCGATTCGGAGGTTGCTATGAACGATCCGGAGGACGATTTCCGCCTAGTCGCACTCGCGCAGCAAGGGGACATGAGTGCCTACGACGCGTTGGTCACCCGGCACCGAGGAAGGATATTCGCCATGATCCGCAACATGATTCATCAGGAAGCCGACGCTTGGGACATCTCGCAAGAGGTGTTCATCAAGGCGTGGCGGGCCTTGCCGAAGTTCGAGGCCAAGGCGCGGTTTTCCACTTGGCTCTATCGGATCGCCCATAACGCGGTTTACGATTGGGTGCGACGGCGGAAAATCGAAAGCGCCGGGGAACTCAACGACGAGATCTTCGAGCGCGAGCGGATCGATTCCGCGTCATTCACCACGCCGTCGGGTGGCGAGTCGCCGGCGGATTCGATGTCGCACGGCGAGTTGCGGGCGAAAATCCAAATCGCGTTGGGTAAACTTTCTCCCGAACACCGGGAAGTCGTGCTGCTGAAAGATGTCCAAGGATTGTCGTATAAGGAGATCGCCGAGGCGATGTCTAGCACCTTGGGCACGGTGATGAGTCGGCTTTATTATGCGCGTCAGAAACTCCAAGCCTTGCTAAAAGATGAATACGAATCCCGATGAATCCACGCTGGCCCTATGGCTGGACGACGAATTGACCGGCGCGGAACTCGCCGCCGTCGAGGCATGGGCTAACAGCCAGCCGGATCAATTGGCCGCCCGCGACGAAGTCCGCCGCTGGCGGGCGACGATGGCTGCGGCGATTCCTGCATCGGTGGAGCCGCCATACCCCGATTTTTTCAACAGCCGGGTGCTGCAAGCGATTCGTGAGCAGAGTCCGCCAGCGGACAAGGCCGTGAAAAATCCTTCGTCATGGAGATCTTGGCTGATGCCGATGGCTGCTTGCAGCGGGATGGTCATGGCTTTTTGGATCGGTAAAAAATCGCAAACGGCCATCGACCATGAAGTGGTGAATGCTCCGCGAGCGATCCCCGTGGGGCCAGTCGTTTACACCCCAGAAAGCGGCGTGAAGGCGGAGTGGATCGCCGGCAGCAAAGCCTCTGCCACCGTCATCGTCTTGAATGGCGTGACCGCGATCCCGGATGCCACGGATTTTTCCGCGACGGTTTTCGTGCCGATGGATCGTGAAATCGACTCCACCGCGGACAGCGATGTGCAACTGGAACTGGAAGTGGGACCATGAGAAATCGACGGCAATGGCTCAGAGCCGCGGTCTCGGCGGCGGCAGTGGTTTTATCCAATGGCGCATTTGCCCAGGATGATCCCGGCAAGTCGAACATCGGGCGAGTGGGGGTGACCGTTTACTATGCCACCGACGGAGATCCCAAAGTGGCGGGTGCCAAGGCCGCAGCTGTTAGCCAAGAAACCGCCAAACGCTTGCGTGGGGAAGAGCGGCTACGATTTAAAAACTACCGGACGCTCGGTCAGGACGTGCAACCATTGCTGAGGAGTTATGAAAGCTGGGCGCAACCGCTGAAGCCATCGGACGAGATTCTAGTTCGCTTCGAGGCACGCAGCCAACCGACCGCCCAAGTCACTGGACTGGATCTCGAACTCTGGCTGAGTCGGAAGAAGGTTTTGAAAATGGATGCTCACCTAGAAGGCAAACGACCGCTGTTTGTCCTCGGTCCCGAGTGGCGGGGAGGGCGCTTGATTATTGCCGTCGCCCTTGCACCGAAGGAAAAAGCGGGTCCATAATGCGCTCATGAAATTTGCAATCGGCATCTGGTTGACCCTCGCAGCATTCACTCAAGCGGCGGGATTAGAATTCACGGAACTTCTCAAGGAGGTCAACGCCGCTGCGGATGTGACCACCGTAACAACCGATTTTAACTTCAAAAACACCAGCGATAAGCCCGTCACCATCGCGAAAAGCGATCCCGGCTGCTCGTGTTTAAAAGTCGAAATTTCCGGCGGCAAACTCAAATACGCGCCGGGCGAATCCGGTGTCGTGCGGACCACCTTTGACATGGGAAATTTTTCCGGGACGGTCGATAAAATGATCGCTCTATGGATCGACAATGATCCCGCGAACAAGCCGTCCATGACTCTAACCGTGCGCGTCCACATCCCCGTCCTCATCGCGCTGGAGCCCAAGACCGTGAAGTGGGATCTCGGCGGCAAGCCGGATCCGCAGACGATTCATATCCAGATGGCGGAAGGAAAGTCGATTCGCGTGACTGGCGTGAAGTCGTCTTCGCCATCGTTCACCTGCGAGGTGAAAGCGCTGGAGGAAGGTAAAAAATACGACTTGATCGTGACTCCGTTAGACATCAACGCGCCGGGAATCAGCGTCTTTCGGATCGAGACCAACTGCGAGATTTCTAAACATCGGATCCAGCAGGCCTTTGCAGTGGTTCGCAAGCCGTCGCCAGTGGACGTGGCGACTAAGCCATGAACGCCGCCGGCCAATTGGCAGCGATCGCCATCATTTCCCTTGCCGCTGCCGCCGGGACGTATTGGATCAAAGGCCCGCCGACTCGCACTTATGTCTGCGATCCAGCCACTTTGAAACCCGACGAAGTCTGTCTCCAACAGATTCCTACAGCCGCGAAAATCCTGTGGGTGGATGCCCGTTTGAGAAAGGATTGGGAGAAATCTGGCCTTGCTGGTTCGGTGTTATGGAATCTCGATCCAGCGGAAGACATGCAGGCATTCGAGGCGGACATCGCCATGCGGATCATCGAGACTCCGCAGGTGATCGTTTACTGCGGCGATGAAAATTGCGGCCTCAGTCGGCAGATCGCCGAGCGCATTCGCGGGCTGCAACTTGGCGCGGAAGTCTCCGTGCTGCGCGGAGGTTGGCGGGCGCTCAAGGATGCGGGGCGGATCAAAGATTCCAATCCAAAGAACTGAGAGCGATCGCCTCTAGGTAAGGCATGTTAGGATCGTCTTCAGTGTTCCACCGGAGCATCACCGTGCAAGCTTTGGCCTTGCCATAAGCAAGGCGGTAGCTGCCGTCGGTTAGCATCTGGGCGATTTTTGATTGGCGTCCCAAATAGGCCAAAGCGATTTCCTTGGCATTGGCCTGCGGTAGCAATTTGAGCGTTAGCTTTTTCTCACGGTTCGGCACACGCTCATCGTAGCAACTGGCGAGTGGCCAAACGATCACCTGAAACAATCCCGCCTTGTCGGATGGCGACTTGGCATAGTCTGCTAGACGGCCGCCGTAAGAATCGAGAAACGGATCCACCACCACTTTCGGCGGTGCCGAGCCTCGGATTCTAACGAGTATCGTCTGGGGGTTGGTCCGATTGTCGCCCGCTTCGAAATCCACGTTGTGGAAGTAGTCCGCCACTTGTTCTGCCGCGTTGTTTTCCACCACGCTGATTCTGGTGCTTGTTGCCCCTGGGAGGGGTCCGGCGAGGCAAGTTTTCGCGAGTTCGGACTCCGGCGTATGCATTTCCATCAGCGGCAGTCGCTCGGCCAAGGTCTTGGCCGCAAGAAATTGATCCAACACTTCCTTGGCGACTTGGCCCGGAGATTTCGCTTCCAACCCGGCTGGCAGTGCCGGGTCCGGTGTCGGCAAATCTTGAGAAATCTCCTGGCTCGTCTCTGCTGAAGCAAGCGGTGGAATTGATTCTTCAAGGATCGGTCGCGAGTCCGAGTTCTTCACGGGAACTTTGCTAGAACCCGCCTTCGAGTGATTTTTGAGCAGGGTCGCTACGCCGAAACCAATGCCCACCGAGGCCATCACGAAGAGCAGCGGGATCAGAAACCGGAAAGAACGATTTCGGTGATAGGCATCCGGCGGCGGAGGATGGACATCGTTGAATGCCTCGCTGCTGTAGTTCGGCGCAGGCATTGGCTTGGCGAAAATATCTCCGGGGCTGGACCGACTCGGCAGTTGACGAGGTTCCGGCCGGAGCACCGTTGGAGATGCTTGGAAAACCGGAACCGCAGTTTCCGCTGACGACGCGTCTGTCACTAACGGTGCCTGAATCATCGTCTGGCAGGTCGGGCAAGGACCGGTCACTCCTGCTAGAGCCACTGGAACCGTCAGTTTGCTGCCGCAAACTTGACACATGAAGGTGAGGGTTTCAGTTGCCATCGGGGTCAATGGCGGAACCTACGGAAATCCCGTAGGCGCGTCAATCATTCAGAAATCTTAACAATATCTGAGTTTTCTTACCTCAAGCCGCATGTCGCAGCAACGCGATGAGAACACCTTGGATGATGAGTTCCCGGGCGGGAATCAGGTCCGGGTAGTCGGCGTTTTCGGCCCGCAGGAATGGTCGGCCTTTGTCCATGAGGTAGCGTTTCAAGGTGGTTTCGCCATCGATCAGGGCAGCCACAATGTCACCTTTCCGGGGTTCGCGAAATTCGAGGATCACCGTATCGCCGTTGCAGATGTGGGCGTCGATCATCGAATCTCCACGGACTTTGAGGGCGAAAGTGCGGGCGTGGCGGGGGATTCCCAAGGCGGTGATATCGACAGAAATACAACCTTGGCGCTCTGGCTCCACATCCTGCGCCATGCCGGCGGCGATGTTACCAAAGATCGGGACGTCCAAGATCTCCCCTCGGTCGAGTTCCTCCGGGAAAATGACAGCACGGGCTTTTCCCGGCAAGCGCTGGATGACTCCCTTGCGTTCGAGCGCACGGAGGTGGCTCATGGCAGCGGTCTGGCTGGCGAAGCCGAAGAAGTGCTGGATCTCGCGGGTCGAAGGCATGATGCCCGTCTGGCGCTGCGACATCCGGAGGTAATCTAATATCTCTTGTTGGCGATCTGTTAGTTCTGAGTGCATCGTTTTATGAACAGTGTTCCTCCGAACAAATAGAACACTGGGTTGCGGGGCAAGCGAAATTTTTCAGCGTGGAAATGGAAGCCACGGCATTATCTTTTCAGGGCAAAGTTCTTTGCTGAAGCTTGATCCAGCGTAAATCCTAGACAAAGCACCCTATTTCGTCGCTGTTCGGCTCACATGAAAGCCCTCTTCGACGACAACACGATGGCACCCTGGCGCGGTGGTTCTTAACGAACTGGAAACCAGA
>JAYVEJ010000104.1:0-2326 GCA_043748885.1 Luteolibacter sp.
CCAAGCCATCATCACCCGCCTCGACGCCGCCATCCAAAACAAATACAGCCGCGACCCCGACAAGCTCGCCGCCTGGAAAAGCGCCTCCCGCACCGAGCGACCCGCGAAGAAAGCGGCCACCACCACCACCACCCCGCCGCCCGCGCCGTGATTCCATAAGGAGTGGGGACATTCCTGTCCCCACTTCTCCCGTCACAAATTGAAGTCCACACCCCGGGAAACTTCATTAAGGCATCTTAGGTAGTGAGAGAAAGTTTACGTAAACGTTAAAAATCCTTGGAGATTACCCTCAAAGAGGTCCATCGTGGGCCATGCCGCACGGTGGTGACTCTCCAGCTAGAGGCGGACACCCAATTGGCGGACTTTCTCAAATTCCTCACCGCCTCCAATCCCAATGCTGCCCGCAGTCTCCATACCAGCATGGCCACGATCACGTCCGTGGAGGCCTTTCACAACGAGCGCAAGTTCAAGCACCTCGGTGGTGGTGTCTTTGAAATCAAGGTGCCGGGCATCCGGCTCTATTGCTTCAAGGACGAAATCGACGGCCTTCCCTCTAAACTCATCATCGCCACCAACGGCGGCAGCAAGAATACCAAGCGTGAACAAAACAGCGACATCCAGCGGGCCACGCACCTGAAGGAACGCTACCTCGCCGCCAAACAATCCGAAGCCACCACGCTTCGCTACATTCGCATCGACCATGAAGATCCAGATCACCACTCAAAAGCCTGACGAAGTTCAGCGCTTTTTCTCCGCGCCGCTTTCTTTCTCCCAGAAGGTCGTCGTGAAGAAGCTGCTCATCGTCGAGCAGCTCCTCGAGCGCATGAAGGCTCTCGGCCTGAACCGCAGCAAGCTCGCCGCCCGCATGGAAATCAGCCCCGCCCGCGTCACCACCATGATGGACGGCACCAACAATTTCACGATCGAGACCCTCATGCGCGCCGCCGATGCCGTGGACGGAGAATTGGCGCTGACCATCGTTCCCAAGGGCCATCAGGTGAAATGCGTCACCTGGCGGGATTCGGATGTCCACGCCTCATTCGTCCCGGCCCGCCAAACCGTGGTCGAGCCCGCCGCCACCTTCGCCCTTAGCGAACCCGTCCGTGAGGATTACACCGATGCCGCATAACACCTCGCCGCTCGACCTGTTCAGCCATCGGTTCCTCGCTTTCGAGTGCCGGGCCACCATCGGTCCCATGACCGGCGGCGCGCTCGCATTGAAAACCAATTACGAAGCCGCGGACTTTCCCGACGATCCGCTCCGCAAACAGGTGACGCTGACCGTGGACTACTCCCCCGAGGATCCGGCCAACCCATCCACCTACGAAGGCACCATCACCATCCTCGGCGAGTTCCGGATTCACGAAACCTTCGAAGAGAAAAACCGCGAGGCCCTCATCCGCGTCACCGCCACCTCCATCCTCTACGGTGCCTGCCGTGAGATGATCGCCAATTTCACCGCGCGCTCGCTCCACGGCATCCTTTCGCTCCCCTCGATCTCATTCCGCAAGCCAAAGACGGAGACTTAGGCATATGAAGTCAGAAGCGATCACCTTATTCACGAGGACACCCGCTAACAACCGACTCTCCCTCCCAATACCCATGGCCAATGTCTGTTATTTGGGACCGGCCGCTTTCATCCATCCGCACCAACCCCCAAAAAAACCACCACCCGTCATGGACGACCGCAACATCCGCCGCTTCGAGCGCGCCACCCGTGTTCAATCCTTCGGCCGCGACAATGTCGAGGACATCGCTCCCGGCAGCCGCGCCGCCACGCTCTTCCTCGAACTCGATCCCGTCGTCCTCGGTCTCACCGATGCCCGCGTCGGCCAGCTCCGCGGCCCCGTCGGCAAGCCCGCCCTCATCGACAATCTCTCCCTCGATTTCAAGGACATCGCCCGCACCGCCCGCGCCATCAAGCTCGACGATCCCACCTTCCCTGACGACGACTTCCGCCACCCGGCCACTTCCGTCGAGATCCCCGTCACCACCCACGCCGATTCCCTGCTGAGTCTGCTGGAAGACCAAGCCGCCGACACCCCGGCCCAACTCACCGCCAAAGCCGCGCTGCGTGCCAAATTTATCGCCTACGAAATCGCCGCCGACTTCGTCACAGACCTCCGCGCCGACCGCGATGCCCTGGACGACTGCAACTCCGGCAAACACAGCGACAACCTCGTAGGCGTGGAAAGCACCTCCGCCATCGAAACCCTCCTCGGCCAAGCCCAAGCCATCATCACCCGCCTCGACGCCGCCATCCAAAACAAATACAGCCGCGACCCCGACAAGCTCGCCGCCTGGAAAAGCGCCTCCCGCACCGAGC
>JAYVEJ010000105.1:0-6214 GCA_043748885.1 Luteolibacter sp.
CGGCGGCTTGGGGATCGTTGTCTTTTGTCTTCACAACCAATGGCTTACACCTCAAGCCGCCATTTGTTAAGAAATCTTAAATTTTGTCGCGTAGTGTGATTAGATTTAACAAATAGTATTGTTAGCGCAGGTTCCAATCTGAGATCCGTGGTCACAGGAAAGAGCAGTGGCATGTATAATGCCGCAGCCATGTTGGAGCATGCATATTTGGCAGACGACATTGACGTTGTCTACGGGTCTCAAAATAAATACGAGGCGTTTTTCAGAAAGCTGACATTTGATGGTGTGCCGACCACTGGCACTGTGATGCATGAGCTAGTTCATGTTTACAATAGTCCATCACGCTTGTATTTCGGAGAAATATCAGATAGGCCCGATGAAGGAATGGCGCATGGATTTGAAAACATGTATTCCGTGCTTGAAATTATTCATTCTAGGGTCCAGAAGGTTTTGGAAGGGCAAAAGCAAAGCGATCAGGGGTTGGTCGAGATTCGGTCAGGCTGGTCAAGCGCCTGGGGCTATGGAAAATTGGGTAATCAAGGTCGACTGAACGATAAATCATCAACACCATGTACTCTTAACGGGGCCGACTTTGGCCAAATCAGATCGAAACTGGGAGCGAGGGTCAAATGCAGCGAAGTCTCTAGCGAATTAAACAAGCTCGCAGAAAAAAATGGGTGGTGCGTCAGATTCTCTTGTGATCCAAACGAGGCGCGAGGTTATGAAATCACAGGTAATTTAAATAAAGCATTTTTGAGATATGTTATTCCTCCACGATCTGAAATTGATGAATCACTAAAATGAAAAATGCGTATAAATATATGAGTATTCTATCAATATCGCTGAATACTAGCTTGCTGATTTCTTGTAGAAAAAACAATCCGGATAGTCGCCCAAGGGTTGTGACGGAAAGCAACCTGCGTACACTACGTTTAGTTATTATAGAAATGGATCCTACCATATTCAAGAAAAAGCGAAGAAAGAGTAATGAAAAGGCAATGCCTATTAATATGTTTTTGAACGATGATAATGTAGATTCAAAATACTTTCAGGACGGATGGAGAAACTTAATTGAATATAAGCTTGATGACAAATGGATGTATCTGTGGTCAAGTGGCGCAAATGGCATTTCTGAAAATGGTGCTGGAGATGATATTCTCGAAAAATTTGATATTTCTGAAATGAAATAGAAAAAATTTCACAGCCGTCCCACAGGAAGGCACATCTATGGTCAGTAGTGAATGGCGCTAACTTAACGTGCTTTTGGGATGTCTGAGAACGGATTGCGTCGCCGGATTCCCGGGGAATGGGGTCGGGCCTGGCGGATTCACATCCCGTGGTCAGGGTTTTGGAATTTTTGATAATTTACTCAGGGATCAGGAATCAAAGACTCCGGCGAGGCGGGTTCCAGGAGTTCGAAGTTGGCAGGTTTCTCGTTCATCACATTTCTAACCGGAGCGCTTGCGGCCCCGCTTTTTCAAAAGCTTGTGAAGCGCAGCTAGGGTGTCGCCATGGGTGAGGAGGTCTGCGGTGTCGATGCCGTGCTTCTTAAAAATCGCCGCGACGCCTTCCTGTTGTCTGGCCATCAGTCTGGCGTAGCCCATCCGCAGGTTTGGGTTGCCGGTGTTGACCAGCGTCTCGAAGCTGGTCTCGGGATCGATCATCACCACCATCCCGCCCTTCGGCAGCTTGGACTCCAGTGGGTCTAACACCCGCAGCGCGATCATCTCGTGCTTCTTCGCCAGCTTGCCGATGGGCTTCTCCAGCGAGTCCGAGAAAAAGTCCGAGATCAGGAAAACTAACGATTTCCGGCGCAAGGTGCGGACCAGGAAATCACAGGCTTCCGCCACTGAAGTGCCGGGTTTCTCGGGTTTCGCCACCAGGATTTCCCGGATCATTCGCAACAAATGGCGACTGCCCTTTTCCGGCGGGATGAACAAGATCGGCTCTTTGGCGAAAATCAACAGGCCCACCTTGTCACCATTGTGAAGCGCGCTGAACCCTAACACCGCCGCCGTCTCCGCCGCCACCTCGCGCTTGCTTAGCGAGACGCTGCCGTAGTCGGCCGAACCCGAGACATCCACCGCGATCACCACCGAAAGCTCGCGCTCCTCGCGGAATTTCCGAACGAACGGGGTGTTCATCCGCGCCGTCACGTTCCAGTCGATGAAGCGCACCTCGTCGCCGTGCTGGTATTCGCGGAAGTCGTCGAAGTCCAAGCCTTGGCCGCGGAACGATGATAGATACTCGCCGGAAAACGACTCGCGCACCAACCGCCGGGCTTTGAGCTCCAGCTTGCGCACCCGCGTCATCATCTCCTCGATCTGTGCGTCCGTTAGCATTCTTCAGCAATCACGTTTAACCCAATCACGGCACCGCCACCTTGCTCATGATCCGCTCGATCACCGAGTCGGTGGTCATTTCCTCGGCCTCGGCTTCGTAAGTTAGAAGGATCCGGTGGCGCAAGACGTCGAGCGCCATGTCCTTCACGTCCTGCGGCGTGACGAATGCCCGGCCTTGCATGAAGGCGCGCGCCCGGGCTGTTAGCGCGAGATTGATCGTCCCCCGTGGCGAGGCACCGGAGCGGACGAGGTTTTTCAACGACGCCTCGACCAGCCCTGGAAACCGCGTGGTGTGGATGATCTGCACGATGTATTTGCGGATCGCCGGGTCGATGTAAATCTGGTTCACCAACTCTCGCGAGCCGGCCACCTGTTCGGGTGTCGCCACCGTTTTCGTCTGATAGGGCGGGGTCGAGGTCGCCATCCGATCCAGAATTTCCAGCTCCTCATCCTTCGTCGGATAGCCGACTGAAACCTTGAGCAGGAAACGGTCGAGCTGCGCCTCCGGTAACTGATAGGTGCCTTCCTGGTCGATTGGGTTTTGCGTCGCCAGCACGAGAAACGGCTGGGGCAGGGGATACGAGCGGTCGCCCAACGTCACTTGCTTTTCCTGCATCGCTTCAAGCAGCGCGGACTGGACCTTGGCCGGGGCGCGGTTGATTTCATCGGCGAGGATCAGGTTATTGAAAATCGGCCCCAGCTTCGGCTCGAACTTCATTTCCTGTGGGTGATAGATCATCGTCCCGACCAAGTCGGCGGGTAGCAGGTCGGGCGTGAACTGGAACCGCGCGAACGACGCGTGCAGCGAGCCAGACAGTGCTTTAACCGCCAGCGTCTTGGCCAGCCCCGGCACGCCTTCGAGCAGGATGTGGCCATTGCACAGCAGCCCGATGAGCAAGCGGTCCACCAGCCGTTCTTGGCCCACCAGGACTTGCGCCATCTCGTTCTTTACCGCCTGAATCCAGCCACTCGTTTCCGCGATCCGCTCTTGCAAGGTTTCCGTTGTCATTCGTTTTCGTGGCCGACTTTGGCACGCCAGCGATTCTGTGCAACCGGCAAAGCACCAAAATTCGTGGGAACCCAATGCCTTGGAGTTCGTGAAATTTCCCGTCAATCCTCTCGACGGAAAATGGCCCGCAGAATCCCGCTCAGAATCCGGAAAATCACAAACACGAACCCGATCACCAGCCCCACCGTGAGCATCAGCATCACCGCGATCCCCCCGAGCATCACCCACAGCGGCCACCAGCGGCTATCGAGCTGGCGGATGCGGCCCTGCCAGCGTTGCCAATCCTGCGGAGTTTCTCCTTGGCTTTCTACTTTCACCGCTGGCGCGGCTCCATCGATTTCGACCACCTCGACTTCAATGGCTTGGGGTTCGTGCGTCATGATGCGTTTCGTTCGCGGGAATTTCCTCCGCCCTGCGCCGGGACGCAACGCGAATGCTTGCCCATGGAAAAAATCCGCGTCATTCCAAGGAACGTGGGCGTCTCGTCCACGAGTTTCGATTGAACCATCGGTCATTTCGAAAGAAGCTCCACACCATGGGACCAGATCTAACTGCCAAACGCTGAATCGTGGCCAAACGCATCCTGTTCGCCTTCCTCGCGCTGCCTGCCGGAGTCTTGCAATTGTTCGCCGACCTCCCGCTCTGGCAGGAATCCATCCTGCTGCTTCTATTACTTCCTCTTTCACTGCCTCCAAGCCTACGTCGCTCCAGATCTGAAAGGCGCGGGCACTATGGATTTGTTAGTCAGACTCTGGCACGCGAAAATAGGTCAAGGCAGACCGAGCTAGTAACCCGTCAAATGAAGGAGCGTCAGCGGACCTCACCCCTTGATCTCCATCAACATCTGCGGGTTGTTCGGGAACTTTTTCAGGAAAAATAATAGCCGTTCCATCGCCTCAGCCGGGCGGTGGCCGGAGAGGCCGCGGCGGATTAGGTGGATCTTATGAAGCATATGATCGGCTAATAAAAGTTCCTCGCGACGGGTGCCGGACTTAAAGATATCAACTGCCGGATAGATATAGTTTTCCGCGATCTTGCGGTCAAGGACGAGTTCCATATTGCCGGTGCCTTTGAACTCCATATAGATCGCTTCATCGGCGCGGGAGTTAGTTTGGATCAGGGCGGTGGCCATGATCGTTAGAGAACCTCCGCCACGGGTGTTCCTCGCAGCGGCAAACAAACGGCGCGGCACTTCGAGCGCACCGATGGTGAGGCCGCCGGATGCGGTGCCGCGGCCGCGGGTGTTCATATTGCCATTGTAGGCGCGGGCGAGCCGGGTGATGGAATCCATGATGAGAAATACATCTTTCCCGGCTTCGACGAGACGCTTGGCGCGCTCGATGGCGAGCTCGGCGATGCGAGTGTGGTTGCGAGCCTGCTCGTCGTTAGAGCTAGCATAAATTTCCGCACCTTGGAGCGCACGGCGGAACTCGGTGACTTCTTCCGGGCGTTCATCCACGAGCACCACCATCAGATGAATGGCCTCGTCGTATTTTTCCCGAATCGCTTCCGCCATGTGGAGCAGCAGCGTGGTTTTTCCCGAACGGGGAGGGGACACGATCAGGCCGCGCTGGCCTCGGCCGACGGGGGCCATGATATCGACGACGCGGGTGGTGAAACGCTCGGGCGTGGTCTCGAAACTGATCCGGCGCGTCGGGTTGATCGCCTTGAGTTCGTCGAAATGCGGGAGCTTGGCCGCTTCCTCGGGTGTCATGTCATTGATCGTGGTGATCTCGACAAGCTGCGGGCCGCGCGGGCCGTCCTGATAGTGTCCGTGGATCCACTGGCCGAGCCGCAGGTTGTATTTGCGGATCGTCTCCGGCGTGACAAATACGTCGTCGCGGGCTTGCTCGAAATTCTTCTTTTGCACCCGCAGGAAACCGAAGCCTTTCGGCGCGAGTTCGAGCATCCCATCGGTCTCGATTTTTGGGCCGTTAAGTTGGACCGGGCGGCGGTCGTCGAAATCATTGCCGGGGCCGGGACCCTGCTGGCCACCCTCATGGCGGTGGCGGTTAGGTAGGTGTTGTTGGCCGTGCGGGCCTTGTTGATCTTGGCGTTCGTTGTTGCGGCGTTTGCGTTTTTCGCGGCGCTTTTTACTACGGCTTTCGCGGGGTGGGCCTTGGCCGTCGCGCTGTTGGAAGTTCCGTTGTTGGCCATCCTGCGGTGGGCGCTCGCGGCGTTCGGCCTCGCGTGGCGGACCGATTTGCGGCGGATTTTCCCGATCCGGCGGCGGCGTGATCAGTGGCGGAAATGGAATGGATGGAAGGGCTGCCGGGGGGCGCGGCTCTACCGGCTCACGGCTAACCACTGGGCCACCGCCGGGGACCCGCCCGATGCGGCGCGGCTCGTCCCCAGACATCGGCGCTTGAGGTTCCGACGGCGCGGGTTCGGCAATGACTTTTTTCGCCCGCGACGGGCGTTTGGCGGGTGCGGCGGTTGCCATGGATTCCGCGGCGGCGATGAAGGGCAGTTCCAGAGTGGCCGAGGCTGCGGACTTGCGGGCGGCTTTCTTCGCGACCACTTTTTTAACCGCGACTTTTCTAGCAGTCGTCTTCTTGGCGGGTGGCGCTGGGTCGGCAGAAGCGGGCTGTGCTGCCACGCTCTTCGCCGCCCTTTTGCGTGCGGGTGGTGGATCACCAGCAGTCGCTGCTGGAGTTTGAGGAACAGTGTTTTGATCGTTGTTATTGCTCATCCGAAATCGGTTAAATGGTAAAAGGCTGGGGGGCTTGAAGCGGCCACTTCAGTAGGGGTAAAGACGGTCAACGGGGCGGGGGAGTGATCTAGCAAATCAGGCCGCTTGAGGACTGACCGGGCGATTGCTAGATCGCTGACGACCCTGAGAGTTTGGTGAATGGAAATTGGG
>JAYVEJ010000106.1:0-6213 GCA_043748885.1 Luteolibacter sp.
AGGCGGTCGAGGCCGATGCCGATGCCGCCGGCGGGGGGCATGCCGTGTTCGAGGGTTTCGATGAAATCATAGTCCACCTTTTGCGTTTCCTCGCCGGATTGGGCTTCGAGGCGCTGGCGTTGGACGTCGGGATCATTGAGCTCGGAGTAGCCGGGTGAAATTTCTTGGCCGTTGATGATGAGTTCGTAAACCTCGACGGTTTGGCCGCCGGGGCTGACTTTGGCAAGCGGGACAAGCTCGCTGGAAACGCGGGTGACGAAGCAGGGATCGAAAGTTTTTTCCTCCACCAGCTTTTCGAAAACCTGTTGGATCACTTCGTGGTCGGCCATGTTTGCGGAAATCTGGACGCCCTTTTCCTCGCAACGCGCACGACGGCCATCGGCAGTCAGGTCGAAGAAATCCGCACCGGCGGCGAGCTTGATCAGGTCGTGATAGCTGGCGCGTTTCCAAGGGCGGGCGAGGTCGATGGTGCGGGTGACGTTGCCGTCGTCGTCCTTGTGCTCGATTTGCAGACCGCCGCAGAATTTCTCGGCGAGGTGACAGGTGAGTTCCTCGACGAGGTCGGCCATTTCTTCAAAATCAGAGAACGCCCAGTAAGCTTCTAGCATCGTGAACTCCGGGTTGTGACGGCGCGAGATGCCTTCGTTGCGGAAGCTGCGGTTGAGTTCGAAAATCTTGGTGAAACCACCGACTAACAAGCGCTTGAGGAAAAGCTCGGGCGCAATCCGCAGGGTGAGCGGCATGCCGAGCGCGTTGTGATAAGTCTCGAACGGGCGTGCCGCAGCACCGCCTGCGATGTCTTGGAGCATCGGAGTTTCCACTTCGAGGAAACCGCGGTCTTGGAGAAAGCGGCGGATCTCGGCGATCATCAACGAGCGCTTTACGAATGTCGCGGCGCTGTCGGGATTCCCCATCAGATCGAGGTGGCGCTTGCGGTATTTGATCTCGCGGTCGGCCACGCCGTGCCACTTGTCGGGCATCGGACGCAGCGACTTGGAGAGAACTGTAAATTTCTCCATTTTCACCGTCGGCTCGCCGGTCTTGGTGATGAAGGTTTCCCCTTCGATGCCGATCCAATCGCCACGGTCGAGGCACTTCCATGCAGCCACGCCCGTTTCGTCCAACTCCTTGACGTTCATGTAGCCTTGGATGTTGCCTAGCACGTCGGAGATTTGGAAAAAACACGACTTACCCATGTCGCGCAGGGCGGTGATCCGGCCAGCAACTGTCACTTGCAGACCTGCGGCGAAATTCGCGCGGAGATCGGCCGGGGTGACCGTCACGGCGAAGCGCGCGCCATACGGATCGATGCCGAGTTCACGGAGTTTCGCCAACTTCTCGCGGCGGACGGCGATCAATTCGGCTTCGGTATTTTGCGGCTGCTGCGGGGTGACGGCTTCACTCATGTCGGGGACCGGATTAGGCGGCGGGTGGGTGACCGGCAAGAGTTGAAACGAAATCCGCGTGAGAAATCTCATCTTGGTAAATCCCCTTTCGATCTGGGAAACGGCGATCTCACGCAGAATGGGTGAACTGCCAGCTTGAATTGAAACACATGTTAAGCAGCCGACACCGGCGAGAATCGAACGTCCTCTAGGCGCATCGGCCAATCTATTCAGCCACCCTAAGTTTCAACCGCACCCGCTCTATCAACGATCCCAAGATTTCCTGAAAGGTTCATAGCCAATACATCCGTCGTTCATTCTTGTTGATCAACGACTTACAATGAGTTCCAGTCTTTGCCAATGAACTGCCCCCCCTTAGGTTCCATCGAAGCCGTGCGTCCTGTTTTCATGATCGTGATGGGAGTTTTCCTAGTCGTGATCGCTTGGCGGATCTGCAATCGCGCGACAGGCTGGACTGCTCGAATGATCATTTCTGGCGCTCTCCTGCTTGGTTTTGGCTATGCCGTGATGCTGCCAATGTATGAGTCCGGCAGCATCCAGCGCTTCTCGCCGGAAAGCCACTACCACGGCGACGGCTCTAACGCCGTCGCCTGGCACTCTGTCAAACTAGTCGTGATGAACAGCGGATGGCTGCTCCTCGGACTGGGCCTAGCGATGCATTCCAAGACCTTCACTGCCCCTTCTCAAGTCCGCAAAATTTCCTCCCCTGTCCCCCTACCTTCCCATGAATCTGTTGCTTGAAGTGATTTTAAAAAGCGGTCTCCTGCTCGACACTTGCGGCATCATCGGGCTGGGTCTGCTAGGGCTTGCCGCCGTGAAACTCACCAGCCGAGATAAATCTTGGGGCGGCACCATGATGGCCAGCGGGGCGATTTCACTCATCCTCGCGCGGATGTTTTACCTCCTCTCGCCGCATTTCATGACCGCCGATTTCCTAATTTCCATCGGGCGGGTCGGCATCAGCGTGACCGAAGCACTGCCACCGCTGTTGCTCACCTTCGGCCTCGCCGGCATCGTCTGGGGATTGTGGGGCCACGAGCGTTGGCTAAACGAGGAAACCCGCTAACAGCCCGCCGCGCGGAAAATTTCGCATGGTCGTGGGGTGGCATCGGTGCTACCTCTGCCGCGGATGTTTGAAGTTAGAGAAAAGCCCGACATGATCGAGCGCGCCTTGCTGGTGCGCTTTTATTTCGATGCCCGCGAGGCCGTGGAATCAGAATCCTTGCTCGATGAGCTGGGTGAATTGGTGAAAACCCTCGGCGTCGAGGTGGTCGAGTCGGTGCTGTGCCGCAGCCGCGAAAAGCACAAGAAATTCCTCTGCGGCACCGGCAAAGCCGCCGAAATGGTCGAGCTGGCCAAGGCCCATGAGTGCGACGTCATCGTCATCGACAACGGCCTCGCCCCCTCCCAACAACGCGAGTGGGAACGCCTCGCCGACCTCTGCGTGATCGACCGCGAGGAGGTCATTCTCGATATTTTCGCCAAGCGTGCTCAGACCCGCGAAGCTCGGCTCCAAGTCGAACTGGCCCGCATGCAATACGCCCTCCCCCGCCTCGCGCGGATGTGGGGCCACCTCGACCGCGAGTCCGCCGGCTCCGGCGGCGGCGCTGGCGGCGGTGCTTCGCGCGGGATGGGTGAGAAACAAATCGAAGTGGACCGCCGGCTCGCCTATCAGATCATCGACCGCGCTAAGCGCGAAATTGAAATCGTCCGCAAGCAGCGGAAAACTCAGCGCAAGGAACGCGAAAAATTTGAGACGCCGCACGCCGCCATCGTCGGCTACACCAACGCCGGTAAGTCCACCATGCTCAACATCTTGAGCGGTGCCGACGTGATGGCCAAGGACATGCTCTTCGCCACCCTCGACACCACCACCCGCCGCATCGAGCTGCCAGATGGCCAACCGCTGCTCATCACCGACACCGTCGGATTCGTTAGAAATTTACCCCACCGGCTGGTCGAGGCGTTCAAGGCCACGCTCGAAGAAGCCACCCTCGCCGATTTCCTGATCCACGTTGTGGATGCAACCTCGCCCGAGGTCGAGCGTTTGCACGACACCACACTCGAAGTGCTCGCCGAACTCGGTGCCGCCGACAAGCCAACCATCACGGTCCTTAACAAGATCGACCGCGTCACTGACCCGTTCGAACTGATCTCGCTGGATAGGAAATTCCCCGGTGCCCTTCACGCCTCGGCCGTCACCGGGCTCGGGCTCGAGGAATTGCTACAGCTTTGCACCCAAGTCCTCGCCGACCGCGTCCGCCGCCAAGAATACCGCATTCCTCAAAGCCGCGCCGATCTTGTTAGCCTGCTCCACCGCGAAGCCAAGGTGCTCTCGACCGATTACGATGGCGATGACATCCTCGTCAGTGCCGTCGTCCCCGCCGCCATCGCCGGCAGACTCGAAGCCTTTGCAGCCGTTCCCGCTTAATTTCACCTCTTCCCATTCCATGCTCCGCCACGTTTCAACCGTTTTTCTAGCCATGTCGCTGTTAGCCACCGCTCAGCAACCCACTCCTCCTGCCGTTCGCCCCGTTCTTCGCGCGTTGCCACTCGGCGGCGATGACGACATCAATTCCAAGCCGCTCGAAGGCGGCGAACCGGCGGTGCTGGTGAAGCCGGCAGTTCCCGTCGCCCCACCTCAGGTGGTCCAAGCGACGCCAATCGCCAGCGTCTCGCCACCCTCGCCTCTCGACGTGAAACCCAGCGGCGACGATGCCTTGCGACTCCAGATTTTTCTCGATGAAGCGAAATTTGGTCCCGGCATCATCGACTCCAGACCCGGCCGTTTCACCGAACTCGCCGTGCAATCTTGGAACGAAGTCAACGGCCACCCGATCAGCGAGTGGGTCGCCGCTAACACCGCCGCTCGCAAAGCGGTGCCCAATCCGCTAGCCACCGCAGTCGTCCCCGACTTCGTCAAAGACTGGGTGGATGGCAGCTTACCGACGAAAGTTTCCCAACAGGCGAAGCGCAAACGCATGAGCTACCGCAGCGTCGGCGAACTCATGTCCGAGCGCTACCACTGCGATGTCCCCTACCTCGTCCTGCTCAACGGCAGCTCAAAAATCAACAATCTCAAACCGCGCGACACCCTCATCGTGCCCAACGTGACCCCCTTCACCATCGAGAGTCTAACTGGTGCGGGCTACAAGGCGGACATCGCCATGAGCCAGCGCCACGCCGTGGTGGACACCCAACTCAACCAAGTCCGCATCTTCGAAGCCGCGCCCACCGCCCTCGTCATCGCCGAGCCGGGCACCACGTCCCTCAACCAAGTCAGCCGCGCTAACAAAGGACTCATCGCCTCCTTCCCCATCACTCCGGGCGAACCCAAGTTTATCAAATTCGGCAGTTGGGAAGTTAGAAATGCCGTCGAACTGCCACATTGGCGCTATGACCAGAAGCTCCTCGACACCGGCAAACGCAGCGCAGACTCCGAAGCGCTTGAAATCCCGCCCGGCCCTAACAGCCCCGTCGGCGTCTTCTGGTGCGGCTTGTCCAAGCCCGGCATCGGCCTGCACGGCACGCCCAGTCCCGAGACCATCGGCCGTGCCCGCAGCCACGGCTGCATCCGCATGGCCAACTGGGACGCCGTCCGCCTGCCCACGCTCATCCGCCCCGGCACCAGCGTGGAAATCCGCTAGGTGGTGGCGGTCACCGGTCGCCGCGTCTCGTCTGCATGAAATCGCTTCCGCGCATCCTCTGCCTCGCCGCCGCCATCTATCTGGCAGGCGATGCCGCCATTTTTAACGGCCCAGTCCGCCGCTGGCTGCACTCCATTCTAACGCCCAAAACCGACCCCCTCGCTGCTCGCGTGGCCAGCCATCCCATCACCCGCAGCCAACTCGAACGCGCCCTCAACGAACGACTCTGGCTGGAAGGAAAAACCACCGCCAGCCTCGCTCCCGCCGATCTCAAGCTCGCCCGCGATGCCGCGTTAGAAGAACTCATCGACCACGAATTGCTCCGTCTCCAAGTCCAAGCCAGCGCCGCGTCACTCCCTGTTAGCGCGGCGGAGATCGACCAACGCCAGCAGCTCCTCGTCGCCCGTTTCGAGAGCAAAAACGAACTCGAAGCTAGCATGAAATCCCAAGGCATCGCCAACGAGAAGGATCTCCGCGACCGCCTTGCCGCCCGGATTCGCCAGGAAAAATTCATCGCCCAGCGCATCGGCCCGGCCATCAAAGTCACCGCTGACGAAGCCCGCGAGTGGTTCGATGCAAACCCACAATCCCTGCCCGAGCGCGTCGAAGCCCGCCACATTTTCATCCCCACCCTCGACCACCCGGTGGAAGAGGCGAAACAAAAACTCACCGCCGCCCTCGCCGTCCTAACTGACAATCAAAAGGACTTCCCCACCCTCGCTAGGGAACTCAGCGAAGATCCCGCCACCCAGGACTGCGGCGGCGCGCTGGGCTGGATGACTCGCAACCGCCTCCCCGCCGATTTCGCGGCTCCGGTATTTTCGCTAGAAACGAACCAGCCCACACTCGTCCGCACCAAACTCGGCTGGCACCTCGTTGAAGTCACCGCCCGCAAACCCGCCGAACCCCGCACTTTCGAGCAGGCAAAACCCGAAATCTTCGCCGCCCTCGAAGCGATCAAACGTCGCCAAGCGGTCGCAGATTTCCGCAACTCGCTGCGACAGGCGGACGCCACCAAGATCGAGTTATTTCCCCAAGTGGCGGCGAGCCAAGGCAAATAAGAGGATGCAGGCTGCAACTGAAAGCAGTGGGCAGCCGCACGGGGAACCAGCAACGGTGTCCAACATTAGGGTCATGAGCGGGCGCAGATTTTGGCGAGA
>JAYVEJ010000107.1:0-6211 GCA_043748885.1 Luteolibacter sp.
CCACTCCATCACTCCCTCGAACTCTGCCTACAAGCCGGATGCCCGAAAATAGCGACAGCCCTCCCAAGAAAACCAAGGTTCTCGATCTACTCGAAACGGCCGCGAAGCCGTCGCGTCGCGAGCGTCAGCGCAAGGAGGCCGAAGTCATTCCGCCCGCTCCAAGTGTCTTGGATGCGCAGAAAGCCAACGCGCTCGACCTGTTTGCCGAGGACAAAAAGCCGAAAGTCCGCAAGACTGCGCGCACTGGCAAAGCAGTCATCGGCACCATTTCCAAGCTCCTCGATCAAGAGGATGAGTCCGCAGTCAAGGCTGCCGAAATCGTTGCCGCGCCAGCGCCTATTGCCGCTGTCGTTGCAGAGCCGGTGGCCGAAGAAGAGATCCCCGACGATCCGAAACTGATCGTTATCAAGCCGCCGATTTTGATTCCTGCGCTGGCCGCCCGCCTCGGGTTGAAGCCATTCAACATCATGGCGGACCTGATTAAAATCGGAGTCTTCCCAGCTCCTAACCAACCGCTAGAGCCAGAGATCGCCGCAAAGATTTGTGAGATCCACGGCTTCGTTTTCGAACGCGAAAAACGCGACAAAGACAAGGGCATCCACAAGGAAGTTGTCGTCATCAAGGAGCCGGAAATCGTTGTCGAAGAACCCGTCGATCTACTCCAATACCGCCCACCGATCATCACGATCATGGGTCACGTCGATCATGGGAAAACCTCGCTGCTAGATTATCTCCGCAAGACCAAGATCACTGCCGGCGAAGCGGGTGGCATCACCCAGCACATCGGTGCCTATCAGGTCATTCACAACGAGCTGGAAATCACCTTCCTCGACACTCCCGGCCACGCCATTTTCTCGGACATGCGCGCTCGTGGTGCGGACATCACGGACATAGTCGTCCTCGTCGTCGCCGCCAATGACGGCATCATGCCGCAGACGATCGAAGCGATCAAACACTCCAAGAAAGCTAAGAAAACCATCATCGTCGCCATCAACAAGTGCGACCTGCCGTCCGCCAATGTGGACCGGGTGAAATCGCAACTCGCCGAGCACGGCCTGCAAACCACCGACTTCGGTGGCGACACCGAGTTCGCCGAAGTTTCCGCTCTAACCGGCAAAGGGATGGACGACCTGCTCGACCTGATGGCCCTCCAAGCCGAAGTGCTAGAACTCAAGGCCAACCCGAAATCCACCGCCCGCGCCGCCGTCATCGAGGCCCGCGTGGTTCCCGGTCGCGGCACCACCGCCACGGTCATCGTCGAGTCCGGCACGCTCAAAGTCGGCACCCCATTCATCTGCGGCCCCTACGCCGGGAAAGTTAGATCGCTCATCAACGATCGCGGCGTCGCCGTGAAAACCGCCCACCCTGGAATGCCGGTGGAGGTCATCGGCTTCGAAGAACTTCCTAACGTCGGCGATCATCTCACCGAGATGAAAACCGAGCGCGAAGCGAAGTCACTAGCAGGCGAACGCCAAGAAGCGCAGCGCCTCACCCGCCTCAAGCCGCAGCACCGCAACCGGATGGAAGACCTCTATTCGATGGTCCGCGACGGTGCCGGCAAGGCCCAGCTCAAGCTCATCCTCAAGTGCGACGTGCAAGGCTCCGTCGAGGCCATCAAGAAAGCGGTGCTCGCCATCACTTCCGACAAGGTCGAATCCTCGTTCATCACCGCCGCCGCCGGCCCGATCACTGAGTCCGACATTTCCTACGCCGCCTCCACCGATGCGATCATCCTCGGCTTCAACGTCAAGGTCGAAGCCAAGGCCGTGAAATCCGCCAAGGCCGCCAACGTTGACATCAAACTCTACTCAGTGGTTTACGAACTCATCGACCAAGTCCGCGAAGCGATGCTCGGTCTGCTAGAGCCGCTCACCCGCGAGTCCGTCATCGGCCACGCCGAGGTTCGTCAGATCTTCAAACTCAACCGCGGCCGAGTCGCCGGCTCATTCGTCACCGACGGTCGCATCCACCGCAAGGCCCACGCCCGGGTCATCCGCGGCGGCACCCCGGTCTTCGACGGCCGGATGTCCACGCTCCGCCGCTTCAAGGATGAGGTCGAGGAAGTCCGCACCAACTTCGAATGCGGCATCCGCCTCGGCGAATTCAACGAATACGAGGAAGGCGACATCATCGAGTGCTACAAACTCGAGAAATACGCGCAAACGCTCTAGCAGACGGAAGTCTTCAAGACATAAGACGCAAGAGCGCAGTGCTCTTCCTCTCGTCTTGAATCTTACGTCTCCAAGTCTTAAGTCTTTATCCCCATGTCCCGCCGCCTCGATCGAGTCAACGAACTACTCCGCCGTGAAATCGGCAACGTCATTCAAAAAGACTACGAATGGCACAACCGACTCGTGACGGTCAGCGAGGTCGAGGTCACTCAAGACCTCAAGGAAGGCAAAGTCTGGATCGGCGTGTTAGGCGGCGAGGCAAATTCCGTGATCGTGAAGTTAAACAAAGACCACGGCTCCATCCAATCCAAGGTCATGAAACGGGTGGTCCTCAAATCCACCCCCGTGCTGCGCTTCATGCACGACTCCTCCGCCGTCCGCGGCGTGGAAATCGTCAACCTCCTCGAAGAGGTGGACAAACTGCCGAAAGCGCTCGAAGAAGAAGAGCTTTGATGATTGGTGAATCCAGTTTCCATCTGGTAGCGTGAACCTGTGAAAGTGGTCGCCATAGAAAACCCCAGAACTCGGCAGGAAGAGCTTGGACAGTTTCTCACCGCCGCGCCGGTGGCCGGCTTCATGGCCTCGATGTTCGGGCCGCTTCCCAACCTGGTTCGATTGCTGGACGCCGGCGCGGGTGCCGGTGCGCTCACCTCCGCATTCGTCGCGCGCTTGTGTGGAAATAATGAAGGTGTCCACGCAATTGAGGCAACTCTCTACGAAGTTGATCCGCGAATTCTCGATTCTCTCTCCGCAAACATGCAAAGGTGCCAACGCCTTGCCAAGTCGGCGGGCATTCGGTTCTCATTCACCATTCATTCCACCAACTTTATCGAGGAAATAGCAGCTCGGTTAGCTGGGGATTTGTTCGGAAAATCGCCGCCGGAGTTCGATGTTGCTATTACGAACCCCCCTTATCGGAAAATCAGCACCAGATCTGCCGAGAGGCACTCCTTGCGATCCGTCGGAATAGAAACTAGCAACCTTTACACCGGCTTCATCGCCCTGATTCAGCGCCTCCTCGTTCCCGGTGGTCAACTCGTTGGCATCACGCCGCGGAGCTTTTGCAATGGCCCCTATTTCCAATCCTTCCGCGAAGATTTCTTGGAACACCTAGAACTCCGTCGAATCCATATTTTTGAATCTCGTAAAGCGGCCTTCCGTGAGGACAGTGTTCTACAGGAGAACATCATTTTTCACACCGTGAAAGGGAGAATCCAGGCAGACCATGTGATCATTTCAAGCAGTAGCGGAGAATATCGCGATGGGGTCACTGAGACGGTTTTTCCCTTTTCCGAAATCGTCAACCCGTTAGATTCTCGGAAATTTATCCACATCCCCTCAGCGGTCAGTCATGCCACGGCGAAGGAAGCCATGGGCCATCTTACTTCGAGTCTTGCCCTATTGGGAGTCACCGTTTCGACCGGACGCGTGGTGGATTTCCGCCTCAAAGGCGCTCTGCGTAAAGACTCCGAACCCGGAACGGTGCCCTTGCTCTATCCGTGTCATTTTAACGGTGGCTCCGTTCACTGGCCCAAGCCGGAAGGACGCAAACCCAATGCGATTCTCGATACTGCCGAGACACGTCCCTGGCTCGTGCCATCGGGTGTCTATCTCCTCACCAAACGCTTCACCTCCAACGAGGAGAAACGCCGTCTCGTCGCCTGTTTGTTCGATCCGAACCAGGTGCAAACCGAGTGGGTCGGATTTGAGAATCACTTGAACTACTTCCACGCCAGTGGACAAGGATTAGATCGCAGTCTGGCAATCGGCCTCTTTGTCTTCCTGAATTCCACGATGGTTGACCAGTATTTCCGGCGCTTCAGCGGCCACACCCAGGTGAACGCCACCGATCTCCGCGCCCTAGCTTACCCGGATCGCAAAACCCTCCAAGCCATGGGCCGACAAATCAATGCCCTCGATCTATCACAAGAACAGATCGACGCCCTCGTCACCAAACACCTAGATGCCAGCCGCTAAACCCAACCGCAAAATAAGCGCCAGAAAACGGCGACTCGCAGAAACCATCGAAGTCCTTACCGAGTTGGAGTTTGGTCCTAAGCAACGGAACGAAATTGCCGCTTACACATTACTTGCCCTGCTAGATCTTCAACCGGAGGCTATATGGGCAGATGCACAAGCTCCGCTGCGAGGAATCACTCCCATCATTGATTTCATCGCCACCACCTACGGCGTCCGATACGCGCCAAATACCCGGGAAACGATCCGCGACGACGCGGTCAAATTCTTCGTCGAAGAAGGTCTGCTGCTCCGCAATCCCGATGATCCCAACCGTCCGACCAACAGCGGCAAGACCGCCTATCAAATCGAGGCCACCGCTCTCGCGCTGCTCCGTATGATCGGCACTCCCAAATGGAAAGTGGCCCTCAAGAAATACCTCACCAGCCGCGAAAGCCTCAAACATGAGATCGCTCGTAAACGTAACTCCGCCCGTGTGCCAGTGACATTGCCCGATGGCTCCCAAGTCGCGCTCTCACCCGGCGGCCAGAACCCGCTCATCAAGGCCATCATCGAACACTTCTGCCCGATCTTTGCTCCCGGTGGTGTGGTCCTCTACATCGGGGATACGGAAAACAAATTCGCCCATTTGGAAACCGCTGGGCTGACAGCTCTCGGCGTCACCCTCGAATCTGCTGCCAAGATCCCCGATGTGATCGTTCACCACAAACCTAAGAACTGGCTACTCCTCATCGAAGCCGTCACCAGCGCCGGGCCAGTGGATGGGAAGCGTCGCAAGGAACTCAAGGAACTATTCGCCGGTTGCAAAGCAGGCCTGGTCTTCGTCACCGCCTTCGAGAACCGTCGCGGGATGCAATCCTTCGTCTCCCACATTTCTTGGGAATCCGAAGTCTGGATCGCCGAAGATCCTGAACACATGATCCACTTTAATGGAGAGCGGTTCCTTGGGCCTTATCCTGATGTGATGCCTGCAAAACCATGAACCCCACTCCATTTTCGCATAAGCTCCCACCGATCATGCAAAAATCCGTCTACTGCCGCGTCGATCCAAAACTCGCCCACGTTCTCAGTGAGAACTACACCTCCGGCGAGAAGGCGCTGAAAGAACTCGTGGATAGCGCCTAGGATGCCTAAGCTAGGCTCGCCCGCCAAGAAGAACCTGAACTGACCGTCGTCCGTGAGGATACGCCGCCTTGCCTCTTCGAAGCTTGTGACGCGCACCAGTGGGCCAAGTGGTCGACTTCGCGAAGACCACGGCAATGCAAAAGTTGTAGATTGGAAATCCCCATCATACGGGCAATGGTCTCCCTCTAATGGATGCACTGGGAGACATTGAGATCAGAATCGAAGGTTCGGTGAGTTAGCGAGACCTGACCCTAGCTGTGACTTTTCATGGAAGGCGGCGGATTGGCGGCTGATGGATCGATACTGGCTGAAATTTCGGGACTGCCAATCTTCTCACCGGTCGCCACCGTCGCCTTTGGCGAAGCGGGCGACGAGCTCGGATTGCGAGTGGACGCCGAAGTGCTTGAAGATGGCCTTCGAGTAGCCGTGGATGGTGTTGGTGCTGAGGCCGAGATGGTCGGCGATTTTCTTGCGGGGCCAGCCTTCGCAGAGGCAGTTGAGGACGGTGCGGTGGCGCGGATAGAGATTGGTGATTTCCTGGCTCTGTTTGTCCGGGAATGCGTGGAAGTGAAGCCACGGCACCTCGCTGAGGATGATGTGGGCGATTTTCGTCTCGCGCTCGGTGAAGTGGGGTTTGTCGAGTTCCCGATAGATGCCGATGCCGCTCACGCCGCCACCTGCCATGGGGCGCATGGAGGTGATCAGGTCATCGATATCCGCTTTTCTCCAACACGCTCCGGCGGCCGTATCCGCCAGCAAACCCTGAGGATCCATCTGGTGGCGGGTGCGGGTGAGTTGGACGCTTCTTGCCTGAAGCTCAAGGTTTGAATGGCGTGCGATCCGTTCCATGTCGGGGTGGTTGGCGGCATTCATAAAGGCGACGAAACGCTCGTCGTCGAAGCCGCTATGGATGAGGCCGACATGGGTGGGTGGCTCGT
>JAYVEJ010000108.1:0-2312 GCA_043748885.1 Luteolibacter sp.
TTGTTAGACGAGTTTTGCCACGATTGCACCGCGATCGCTCGCGGCCCGACGTCTCCCGCCCAAAAGCCGAAGACAGGGTCGCCGGATTGTCCGGGAAACACATCGGCTTTGTGGAGGATCGCTTGCGCACCGGCGTCGGTGCCATCCACCTTGAAACCACCCTGCCATGTCGGCCGCTGGCCACCGTTCAGGTCGGCGGGATAGCCCATGTGCGACCACGCGGCGAGGTTGTCCCAATCGTCGTTGTAGCCGCGCGCGCCCATCCAGCCGGTGGTATCACCGAGCCGCCGGTCGAGCACCACGACGACGTAGTCGAAGTTGCCCTCATTTCCCGAAATGAAGCCATCCCCGTCTTCCTTCACATACCAAGGTGATCGGGAACGAAGCTGGTGAGTTGCTTTGCTAACTGCTCCTCACTGATCTTGCGTTTTTCGATCTTGGTGGCCTCGCCTTTGAGCCCTGGTGGCTGGGCGCGACCGCCGGCGCGCACGCCGTCGATTTCAACGATGACTTGCCAATCCACCTTGTTATCGCCGCGCTCCACGCGCTCAAGGCGCGTGATGACTTTCGGCTGGCGGTCGGCGGCAATGTGGAAGCGGCGTTCAATCGAGATCGGTGTCTCTTTGAGCGGGCCGCGGGTTTTGAAATGTTGATCCAGTTCCTTCACCGGAACGGGACTCTGAATTGGGTCTGGCATACAATTGGTGCTTTCGCATGGGTTGTGTTTTTGGTTTTCAGCCTCCGGCATGGAGGAGGAAAAAATGGGCGTTTCTAACTTTTGGTGATAGGGCCGGAAAATTTACCTGGCAGATGGCGAATGCGGTGGAGCTTGCCATTCCACAGCGATCAGCGCGGAACTGGAGAACTTTTAAAAATGAGGGAATGATTCCTCTAACAGCCATCTGGAATTGGCGAGGAATTTCCACACCGCATTCTCTTTTTTACGCGATCACGTAATGCACGGAAAAACTATGCCAGTAGCGCAATTTGCTCGCCGGGACCGTGGACGCCTTCGATGAGAATGCCCTCGACGTCGGCGGTTTTCGACGGGCCGGTACACCAGATGATGTTCGGGCTATCGCCAAAAGCGGCGATGGCGTCTGGGATGGTGCGATGAATTTCCGAATGCTCTAAGACGGCGACGTGGACCCACGGCGAGAGTGCTGCGAGGCGGTGCGAGGTGCGGTCGTCGTCAATGATGACGGAGCCGGATTCTGCGATAGCACCGGTGGCGCGGGTGATACCGAACTGATAGTCGTCGTAGCGGTCGCGGTGGTATTCGGTTTCCACGGTGAGGCCGGCGGCGGCGAGGTGGCGGCCGATGGAGTCGTAGAGCGCGGGGTCGCAGTAGCCGTGGAGTTGGCCGGTGAGCTTGAGGAAATCCGCGAGCTGCTGGACCGAGGTCATTGGCTTGCCATTCACGGCGGAGAAATTGCGGGCGAAAATTTCCCACAGATCGGAGCCTTCGAGTTTCGGCAGCGAGTGGACGAGTACTGGGTCGTATTGAGGGTAGGCGGCTTTGGTTTTCAAAGCGGCATTGGCGGACTCGATCTTGGCGAAAATGGTGGCGCGGGACATGCGGGAGATGGTTAGTAAACTTGGGATTCAGCGCAGGGGCGCGACGATGTAGAAGCGCGTGGTGGTGGTGGAGAGGAGTAGATCGAAGGTGCGCGTGACGCCGCCGCCAGTGCCTGCGGCGGTTTCTAGCGCCTTGCTGACGATGATGGAGGGGGCGGTGATGCGAAACGAGTTCATCATGGCGGTGCTGGGTTAGCGGATTGAGGCTGCTTTCCCGGTCGCAGGCTTCATGCACTTTTCCGGGAGGATCTGTCAAGTTGGTGGACGCTTCCGGCTGTCATTGAAACACGGCATTATCTTTTCAGGGCAAAGTTCTTTGCTGAAGCTTGATCCAGCGAAAATCCTAAACAAAGCACCTTATTTCGTCGCTGTTCGGCTCACATGAAAGCCCTCTTCGACGACACCACGATGGCACCCTGGCGCGGTGGTTCTTAACGAACTAGAAATCAGACACGCCCAGCCCGATGAAATGCAGCGCGTCGCCATCCTCCTCAACGACGAGCACTACCTCGCCTCCCGCGCCATGGGCCTCGCCCTCCGGCATCTGCCCGATCACAGGCAGGAAAACCACGGCTATCATCCCCTGTTAGCCGAGACCTTCACCGACATCGAAAGCTTCGAAGGCACCCGTTATAAAGCCTCAGACATCCTGACCTACCCCCCGATCCCTGCGGATTTGCAGACAGGCGCGAGGAAACCAAATGATCCCAAACTGGTAATTCCTGCAATCGTCT
>JAYVEJ010000109.1:0-2311 GCA_043748885.1 Luteolibacter sp.
ATAAGATATAGAAATCTCCCGCTCTAGCAGACCCCGAGTTTTCCATTCGATCTGCAACGCCTGCGACCGGTCAGCACTGCGGCTCACCTTTTGTCCCGCTAGATCATCGCCCATGACTCTCACGTCGCGAGCATCCGCCGGGAGCGCCAGCACGGCGGATACTCCCGAGCCACCGCCAGCAGATGCGCGGCCTAACACCCGATAGGCAATCTCGCCGTCCCTCGGAAGGATCAGCACCTGGTGTTGCCATGTCCACGCAGACGGCTCCGGTGGTCGCAGCGCCTCGCGGGTCTCCTCGCCACCGAGCAGCCGGATTTCCACCGTGCCGCCAGTTAGGGAAACTGCCATCAAACCGTTGGAACATAACACTTGCTGCTTGCCGTCGATCATAACGGCCACCGACCGATCTCCCCCCAGCTCACCCGTTTCAAAAACCGCCGCCGGACACGACGGCACCACCAGACTCGCGCTGCCCGTCCCAAACCCCGGCAACAAGCGCATTTCAAGGACTTGCGCCCCGGCTTTTTCCTGCGCCTGACACAGCATTTTCCCCTGGATCAGAATCCGTGCGTCCGCTGGCTTCTGGCTCTCAATGGTCACCTCGCCACCCACCAGCGGGATCATTGCCAGCCCATCGGAAAATGTCGCCGTCCGGAATGTGGCATCTATCATCGCCTTGCCATCCACCATCACCAGCCGGAACCGCGCCGATAGCAGCGCTGATAGTGGCTCACGACTCACTCCCGGCCGGCTCGCATCAGCCAGCAGAGTTTTCAGTTCGCCAAAAGGAATTTTAACTTCCGCTTGGTCCAATCCCGGCCCTGCTAACGCCAAGGAAGGAACCCCTATTGCAGTCACTATCAGATGGTGGAGTTTGGCCATGCGCCATTCATCCGTCCTGTAAATGAAACCTTGATGAAGGTTTCATGAAATCCTGATGGGAGTCAGAAAGTTTTTAGCGAGGCAAGGAACTCCTCATACTGGACCAGCTCCAGCCGCCCGTCACTGTGCTCAATGATCGCGGTTAGGCTTTCGACCCAGTCGCCGGAGTTTAGATAATGAATGGCCCCGACTTGTTTATCTTCCGGCGTATGGATATGGCCGCAGATGATGCCATCACATTTCTTGTGGCGGGCGAGATCTTGGAGCAGTTCCTCATATTTATCCACAAAGCTAACTGCGGACTTCACCTTGGCCTTCACTCGCTTGCTGAGGGAGAAATACTCCTTGCCGCGCCACGAGCGCCAGAGGTTATAGATACGATTTACTTTGAGTAAAAAGTCATAGCCGACCGCACCCAGCGACGCAATCCATCGGTGATTGGTGGAGACACTGTCGAAGCCGTCGCCATGGACGACAAGATAACGCTTTCCTGCTCCGGTGATATGAATGTGCTCTTTGGTGAATTTGATTTTCCCAAATGTGAGTGGCAGGAAACGTTCCAAAATTTCATCGTGATTTCCTCGCAGATAGATGACTTCGGTATTATCTCTTTCCGTCATCTTGAGCACCTTGCGGATGAACCGGCTGTGGCGGCTGCTCCATTTCCCTCCACGCCGCAATGCCCAGCCGTCGATGATGTCCCCATTGAGAATCAGCTTCTCGCAGCGGAGATGCTTGAGGAAGTCCACCACCTCGTCCGCCTTGCTATCAGGCGTTCCTAAATGCACATCGGATAGAATCACGGTCTTGCAGATATACTTAGGACGCTTCGCAAGTTTGACGGGCGTGATCGTAGGCTTCATACCGGCGATGGTCGCTAACCTAAACTCAAACTCCTTGACCACTTGCTCCCACCCGAGCGTTTCTGCAAGCTCGCGGGCGGCAAGCCGCAAACGATGATGCGGGCGGATCGAGAGTGCGGCGACTGCCTGTTTCAAGAATGCATCGGCATCGCCTTTCTCTGCCTTCAGCCCGTTCTCGCCGGACCGCACATGGCGCGCGGCGGCAGCGTAATCATAACTCACTGTGGCTAGGCCGCTGGCCATTGATTCTAGCAGGACATTGCCAAAGGTTTCCGTTTCGCTGGGGAATAACAACACGTCCGCCGATGCATAATGTTTTGCCAGATCCTCACCGAGTTGAACCCCGGCGAAATGAACCCAAGCATATCGATCCGCCAGCTTCTCGCGCAGTGGGCCATCGCCGACGACCACACATTGCATGTCTGGCACCGCTTGGCGCATGAGCTCAAAGGCTAACATCGCCAGCTCGAAGTTCTTCTCCGCCGCCACCCGCCCGACGATCACTGCGACCGGAGCACCGGGCCGCGCACCCCAGGCCGACCGCAGCGCTTCGCAACGTTTTCCCG
>JAYVEJ010000110.1:0-2304 GCA_043748885.1 Luteolibacter sp.
AACCCGAGCCACCACCGATCATCGAGGAGCCGGAAATCGATCTGGGCGATCTAACGACGGTGCCGACTTTGCATGACTACGCCGAACTCAAACCCGCTGGGGCGGCGCACTTGAGCGAGTTGGCGGCAGGACTGGAGAAAAAAGGTGAATTCCAACGCGCCTTGTTGGCGTGGGAGCGAGTCGTCGATCTAACACCAGCGGATGCGACCCAAGTCGCCACTGCCATTTCCGCGATCAAGCGGCTGCGCCCGACGCTGCCCGAATGGAATTCCAATCCCGAGACCAAGCTCCAGATCACGCTGCACGCCGGCACGGGCAAGAAGCAGGCGGGCACGCTCACTCCCATCCTCGAAGACGTAGCCCGCGACTTGGAAGCAGCCTCGTCCGGCATCGTGAAAGTCACGGCCACGGTGATCGCGGGCAAGACCAGCACCCCCGCCAAAGGACCGACGCCAGTCGCACTCTGGCTGGCCGGGCCCGACAAAAAATCGCCCGCCACGGAGACGCTTTCCTTCACGGTGGAGTCGCCAGATGCACTGCGCCAAGACATCCTGAAAACCGTCTTCCAGCTCGTCCGCAGCCACCTCACCCGCAGCACCAACTACACGCCGCCCGCCGCTTTGGCCGCAGATGAGGAACCACAAAGTGCGCTCAATTTCCGGGTCACGCGGCTGTGTTGGAGTGAATTCGCCAGCGCCCTGAATCTCCCACCGAGCAAGCCAAAATAGTCCACAGTTCGCCCTAAGTTTTCGACCACCAGCCACGTTTCTTCAGAGCACCATGCTTCTCCGCGTCCTCATTTTCGCCCCACTTTGCGCCAGCATGTTGCTGGCTCAGGAAACCTCACCCGGCGGGTCGCCGTCCGCAGAAGCGGTCAAGCCGTCGGTGAAAAAACTCGATGCGACCCACTATCAGATCGGCGGCGTAAGCTTCGACGAGAATACGCGGGAAATTCGTTTCCCGACGAAGGTGAACCTGACCGAGGGACTGCTAGAATATCTAATCGTCCATCAGCACGGCAAGGTCCATGAGGCGCTGCTCTCCACGGAAATTTCACCGACCGATCTGAATCTCGCCTTCACCCTGCTGCGCTATCCCCCGTCGCGTGAACTCTATCCGCTGCCGGAAGAAGACGGGGCGGCTTCTAGCAAATTTCCAACAGTCACCGCTGACGTCAAAGCCCGCGCCCGGATAACCATCGACGTGGAATGGACCATGGACGGCAAAGTCCGCCGAGTCCCCATCAACGAATGGATCCAGCACGGCGTGAAAGCCACATCAATGCCCGCCGGGCCTTGGGTTTACGGCGGTTCAGAATTCTCCGAGGGGAAATTCATCCCCGAAACCAGCGGGGACATCGCCGCCATATTCCTGGCAATGTCCGCGCTCATCAACTATCCGGGCGACGACAACAACAGCGACGACGTGTGGACTCCATTTCCAAAAAGAGTTCCACCGTTAGAAACAAACGTCACCGTGATCATCGCTCCTTATCAAAAATAATTCACTCACTCAAAACCATGAAACTCCTGTCCACATTGATGATCCTCGGCACCGCCATCGGCAGTGCCGTCGATAATGCCCCGAATCCCTACGCTTCGCTCAAACAAGAAATGCGGCAGGCGATCGCCCGCGGTAATTCGTGGTTGAAAGACCAACAGAAACCCACCGGCAACTGGGACGATGACGGCATCCCCGCGTTCACGGCGCTGGCGCTATCAGCTGCCAGCCGCGATCCTAATCTGGATCGCAAGGCTCCATTTCCTGAGCACATTGAAAAGGGATTCACCTGGCTGCTCGCCCAGCAGAAAGAAGACGGCGGCATCTATAACCGCGGTCTATCCGTCTATAACACCGCCACCTCCGTGACCGCGCTCGTCGGTGCCGGGCGCGAAGGCTACGAACCCGCCATCGTCAAAGCCCGCAAGCACCTCATCGACAACCAATGGGATCTCGGCCAGAAAAAGGAGACTGATAATGTCAACGACGGCGGCGTCGGCTATGGTTCCAAAAATGACCATACCGACATGTCGAACACGTATCTCGCGATCGAGGCACTTGCGCTATCGAAGAACGTAATCGAAGACGGCAAACACGGCGACCAGCCGGATCTCGACTGGGCCGCGGCCATCACCTTCCTCTCGCGCAACCAGAACTTGGAAGGCTCCAATGATCAGCCTTGGGCATCAAGCGACGCCAAGAACAAAGGTGGGTTTATCTATGCTCCAAATGAATCCAAAGCAGGTGAGGACAAGCTTGATGATGGTCGCACTGCACTCCGCTCCTACGGCTCCATGTCATATG
>JAYVEJ010000111.1:0-6153 GCA_043748885.1 Luteolibacter sp.
TGGAAATCAAAGTAACTAACGGAGCAACCCAACTCGACAGCGTAGGCAGCTACTTCGGGATGCGTAAAATCAGCCTTGGGACCGCCAATGGCTTCGTGAAAATGTTCCTTAACAATCAGTTCACGTTTCAATACGGCCCGTTGGATCAAGGGTATTGGCCGGACGGCATTTACACCCCGCCGACCGATGACGCGCTCAAGAGCGACATCGAACAAGCAAAGATTTTGGGCTGCAATATGATCCGCAAGCACATCAAAGTGGAGTCCGCCCGCTGGTATTATTGGGCGGACAAACTGGGAATGCTCGTTTGGCAAGATATGCCAAGTTGTAATTCCTATAACAGCGTCACCCAGCCGATAGATACCACTCAGTTTAAAGCCGAACTAACGCGGATGATCGAGTCGCATTGGAATAGTCCAGCGATCATCAGTTGGGTGATTTTTAATGAAAGCCAAGGGCAGCATGATACGGTTGCACTCACTGATTTCGTCAAGCTGCGCGATCCCTCCCGTCTGGTCAATCAAGCCAGTGGCTACTCGGATTTCGGCGGCGGAGATGTCCTGGATAGCCATCACTACACCGATCCTGTCTGCCCGACGAGTGCAACGCGGGCAGTCGTCTGCGGCGAGTACGGTGGAGTCGGCCTGCCCGTCACAAATCACATCTGGGGAACAGGTTTTGAATACACCACGGTGGCGGATAGCAATGCCTTAGCTACCAAGTTCGAAGATATGAGTTTGCAGTTGTCGGACCTTGTGGGTAACCAAGGCTTGAGCGCCGCTGTTTATACCCAAATCACCGACGTGGAGTCTGAGTTGAATGGTTTCCTAACTTACGATCGGCAAATCCGCAAGCCGGATGCGGACCGAATCCGGACTGCGATTGCCCAGGCCGGCAGCGCCATCACCGTTCCTGCCTTGATGCCAAGTTCGCAAATAGCCGGACAAACGTGGAAATACACCACCACGACCCCGGCGAGCAATTGGTTTACTTCGGGCTTCAGTGACACTGCGTGGAGCAGCGGCCTAGGTGCATTCGGCACAATCGGCGGTCGCCGCACGGTGTGGAACTCGGCCGACATATGGCTGCGCCGCACTTTCGACCCCGGCACTCTCACTCCGTCACAACTTCCGAACCTTCGCTTCTCGGTTTTCCACGACGAGGATACGGAAATCTATATCAATGGTGTGCTCGCTGCGAGCATCGGCGGCTATAACACGAACTATGCATTGTTTGCTCTGACGACGGCTGGACAAAATGCGATTGTATCTAACGCCACCAACGTCCTCGCGGTGCATTGCCGTCAGACATCGGGTGGGCAATTCATCGATGTCGGCCTGAGCTTGCTCCAAGGCGGTGTGGTGGTGCCACCCCGACCCGTGCCAGTTCAGCCCACCACCTTGCTCGTGAGAAACGGCAAGTTTGGCCCGTCATTGGGTTGGTCAGCAGTGGCTAACGCGACGACCTATCAAATCAAACGCTCCCTTACCAGCGGCGGTCCCTATACGAACTTGTTAATCTCCTCGCCGATCAATGCCGTCATCGACACTAGCGTCACAAATGGCGTAATTTATTATTATGTAATCTCTGCGATGAATGCTTCCGGCGAGAGCGCAAACTCAGCGGAAATCTCCGTGACCGCAGTTGTTGCTCCGCCACCACAGGTGCCTCAACCGACCTTGGCCGCGTGGTTCAAGGCGGATGCACTGAGTTATACGAACGGCGCTCCAGTCGCAAGCTGGATAGACTCCTCCGGCAGCGGCAACACAGCCACGCAAACTACAGTCACCCCCCAGCCGAGTTATGTGAGTGCGGCGATCAATGGTCGGCCTGCGGTTCGATTCAATGCGGCGGAAAGTGACAACCTTGCCTTCAATCGACCGGTGAAAGATAACTTCGCAATCTTTTGCGTTTTCCGCAGCACTCAGGGCATTGGCACTGGCACTAACTTCTACAACGGAGCGGGTTTGGTGAGTGGTGAGAAGAGTGGCGTGACTAGCGATTTCGGACTCAGCCTGAATGCTAACGGAAAACTATTGGCTGGAACTGGAAGCCCGGAAGTGACCATCGCCTCGACCGGCTCCACCTTCAACAATGGTGCTGCCCACGTCGCAGTATTCAAGCGGACGAAAGCCACCGGCCTGCTAGAACTATTCGCGGACGGAATCGCGCAAGGCACCGCCACCGGCGGGGTGCAGTCATTGACCGCTCCGGCCTCGCTAGTTCTCGGGTCACATCCTGTGTTGAATAACTATCTCACCGGCGACATCGCCGAGGTGAAGATCTATGATGGAATCATCAGTGACGCCGATCGCAGCGCAGTGAGCAGTGCGCTTGCGTTTAAATATGGCATCGGTCCCGCCGTCGCAGCGCGTGCGCCCGCTGATTTCCTAGCGGTAGCCGGTAATCTCCGGGCGACTTTGAGTTGGACACCGGTCATGGAAGCCAACAGTTATACCGTGAGTTGGTCAGCCACTCCTGACGGGCCGTTTACCCCAATCGCCCAGAACCTCACTTCTAGTAATTTCGTCGATCTCAATGCAGCTCCCGGCAAGACTAATTATTACAAAGTGACAGCCTATAACGAATCTGGAGCCGGCGTGAGTTCTATAGTTTTCGGGATACTAGTTCCCCTGCCGGTTGTAGGGATCAGCGCAGGCTCAGGCTCGGTGACCCTCCGTTGGCCGGACTGGGCTAACGGTTGGATCCTTAACTCGAGCAACAGTCTCCAACAGGGAACTTGGTCGCCAGTCATGGCATCTCCCACCACCAGCGGCGGAGTGAAGGAGCTGGTTCTACCGCTCGATTCACCGATGAAATTTTTCCGCTTGGTGAGTCCGACTCCGTGATGCTTGAAACTCTTCAATCGTAGTCGAGGACTTCAGTCCGGACGGGTTTGGAATTGAAGACGCACTGAAGTCCTCGACTACATTTCAAAACGGAAGCCGCCGATTCCATGTCACCAGATCCTTGTAGCAAAGCCCTTTGCCGCCGAAAAGATCCAGGGCGCTGCCCACCGTCACATCCACCAGCCCGCGCCCGGCTTGCTCGACGAGTAACAGATCCGCCATCGTCGAAGCTCCGCCTGCGTAGGTAACTGGGGATTTTCCCCAACTGCCTAGCAGCTCGACTAATTCTGCGTCGATCCCCCGGCACAGACCTTCGACATCCGCCGCGTGAATCAGGAACTCATCGCAGTAGGGAGCGAGGCTGTCGAGGGTGGGGTGATTGACTGTTAGTTCGGTGAGCGTTTGCCAACGGTTCATTGCCACCGTCCAGCCGGCGGCTGTGCGGCGGCATGATAGATCGATCACCAGCCTGTCCTTGCCGATCTCCCGCACCAGCGAGCGCAGGGTGTCTTTGAGAAATTTTCCCGCTGCGTCAAACAACGCCGAGGTCACGATCACATGGCTTGCTCCTGCTTCTAACCACTTCACCGCGTTGCCCTCATGGATTCCGCCGCCGATCTGCAAACCGCCGGGGTAGGCCGCCAGTGCTTCCCGCGCGGTGAGATCATTTCCCGGGCCGAGCTTGATCAGATGCCCGCCTGTTAGCCGGTCTTCTTTGAAAGTTTCCGCGAACCAGCCCGCGGATCGGTCCGAGACGAAGTTTTCGGTCGGCCCCGCGCCGTCGTCGCGCAAACTGCCGCCGACGATTTGTTTCACCTTGCCTTGGTGGAGGTCGATGCACGGGCGGAAATGGATCATGGCCCCGGAGTCTCACTTCCCCGCCGCCCATCGCAAGCGGGATTCTTTAAAAGTAGTTGTGGACTTCAGTCCGCTGGAAATTGAAGAGCGGACTGAAGTCCTGGACTACTGTCAGCCTTCCAGGCACGCCGTGCCGAACAGTGTGAAGCCGGTGGATTGCTCGATCTGGATGTCGAGCAGCTGGCCTGTTAGCCGGGCTGGGTCGCCGTCGAAGATGACGATCTTGTTGTGCGGGGTGCGGCCTGTTAGCCGGGCGGCGTTGTTCTTCGATGGGCCTTCGCAGAGCACTTGCTGGCGGCTGCCGACGATGGCGGCGTTGCTGGCGATGGCGAGGAGATCGACCACCGCTAACAAGCGCTGGTTGCGTTCTTCCTTCACGGCTTCGTCGAGCTGGCCGGGCATTTCGGCAGCGGGCGTGTTGCGGCGCTTCGAATAGCGGAAGACGAAGGCGTTGTCGAACTTGAGGCGCTCGACAGTATCGATGGTCGCCTGGAAATCTTTCTCCGTCTCGCCGGGGAAACCGACGATCATGTCGGTGGTGATCGCGAGGCCGGGTCTTGCTGCTTTCATTTTTTCGCAGATCTCGACGAACTTCGCATTTTTGTAAGGCCTGCGCATTTCCCGCAGGATTCTATCAGAGCCGCTCTGCATCGGGAAATGGATGTGCGGGCAAAGTTTCGGCAGATAGGTGAAGGCAGCCACCAGGTCGTCGCGATAACCGATGGGATGCGGCGAGGTGAAACGAATGCGCTCGATGCCCGCCACGTCATGCACGGCTTCTAGCAACTGCACGAACGGCGACTTGCCATCGATTTTCGGAAACTCGGTGCGGCCGTAAAGATTGACGATCTGTCCTAACAAAGTGATCTCCTTCACTCCATGCGCGGCGAGGTGGCGGACTTCGCCAACGATCTCGGAAATCGGCCGACCGCGTTCCTTGCCGCGGGTGTCGGGGACGATGCAGAACGAGCAGCGCATGTTGCAGCCCTGCATGATCGAGACGAAGGCCGACGCTTCGTGCGCCTTCGGGATGTGGTCGCGGATGGTGTTTTGTGAACCCTCTTCCTCGGCGGTGTCGCAGACCGTGGTGCCGCGCAGGGAAAACGCCGGGTCGTCCATCCGCGCCTCTAACCGCCGCTGGAGGATGCGGTCCACGTATTCGAAAACCTTGTGATACTTCTGGGTGCCCACGACCACATCGAGCTTCGGCACGGTTTTGAAAAGTTCTTCGCCACGCGATTGCGCCATGCAGCCCATGAACCCGTAAACGACGTGTTTTCGGTCCCGCCCTTGGTGGATCAGGTTGCCCATTTTTCCCAAGGCTTTCTGCTCGGCCTGATCTCTCACCGAGCAGGTGTTGATGAGCACGGCGTCCGCCTCGTTCTCATCCGCCGTCACCGTGTAGCCGCCCTCGCTGAACATCCGCACGACTTGCTCGGAGTCGCGCTCGTTCATCTGGCAGCCGTAGGTTTTGACGTAGAGTTTGGGCATGGAGTTAGCGGGTCGAGGGCGCAAGCTAGGTAGGAAAGTCCCGGGGTTCAAGGCCGCAGGCGAAGGACTTCAACCGCTTGGGTTTGCCGCTTGCCAACAAACTCATTGGCAAGGAAGCCCGGGAAACTACGCTCCACGGAGTTGATCCTCCATGCTAAAAGCGCCAGCGGTCTTCACCTCAAAAGTGATTTTCAGCGTTGATTTGCGGCGGTGTCTCCGACTCAGTAAAATTCAAATCACCATGACAGCGGAAATTAAATCTCCAAAAAACGACGGCTTAAAAAAGCCGCAAAAGCATCGCGGACTAGCAGTTTTTTTGATTGTGGGATTGCTGTTGCTGTTGATAACCGCAGTTGGCATCAAGGCGCATCGTAAGCAGGTGGCGGATGAAGCGCTCCGGCAAGTGGCGGCTGCGGCGGAGGCCCGGCGGGTGGCTGTGCTCCAAACGGTCCACAACGCTCATGACTTTTTCGGGAAGGGTGATTGGCCGCAAGCCGCGCTAAGGTGTGAAAAAGCCGCGATCATGGGCGATGCTCCAGCCCAGCGGTATTGGGGAGAGTGCTTGGAAAAAGGACTCGGCGTTGCGGCGCGCCCCATACAGGCCGTGGCCTGGTATCGCCAATCCGCTGCGGCGGGTGAGGTTCCGGCAAAGACGCATTTGGCGGACTGCATGGAGCATGGCAGGGGCTGCGACAAGGACACGGCGGGGGCGGCGCGGCTTTATCGCGAAGCGGCGGAGGCGGGTGACGCGGTGGCCCAATTGGCGGTCGGCGACATGTTGGCTGAAGGCAGGGAGTCGGAGAAATCGCAAGAGGCAGCGGTTGCCTGGTATCGCAAGGCTGCGGAGCAGGGGCATTCCCATGCGCAGGCCAAGCTGGGTCATTGTTTGACTCTGGGCGAGGGAGTGGCGGTAAATTATCCAGAGGCAGCCAAGTGGCTGAAGCTGGCTGCCGAT
>JAYVEJ010000112.1:0-6151 GCA_043748885.1 Luteolibacter sp.
CTTCACTCTGGGAGAAAACAAGAGAAACGCTGGTCATCACGGCCAGTAAAACGAGCAAGATTGGTTTCATGGGAAATGCTTGGTTAGATAAGTCATTCCCGGTGGACGGGGAGTTCAGAGAGCCGCACTAGGACGACCGCTGCGGTCTTTAGCCGTCTCCCGGAGGTGGCGGCTTGGACATACACCGCCGCCTCCCCGGCCGTTTGGTCGGTTTGGTGGCGTCGTTGCGGTCGATGCCGACCGCCTAGTTCGGAGCTTCTAACCTCCCATCAGCTGAAGCGGACGTTGTGAGAAAGGCTAAGCGCGCGATGGCTTACAAGAACCAAATCTGGGGACTTGGCATTTGCGGCAGATGGCTTGGGGGAAATCTATCCACACGGTCCGTTCGCGGCGGGTGGGTTGACAGAGTCCCGCTTGGCACCCATGGTCCGCCCGTTTCCGTCTGTTTTGCCCATCATGATCTTTAAAAGTCTCTGTCGCCACGCCGGTATCGGCGCCAATTCGTATTTGCTCAAAACCAAGTCCGCCAAGGTGGTGCTGGACGCCGGGATGCACCCGAAACACGAAGGCTCCGAGGCGATTCCGCATTACGAATTTCTCCAACCGGGGACGGTGGACTCGATCATCATCACCCACTCGCACCTCGACCATGTGGGGACGCTACCGGTCTTCCTGCAAGGCCAGTCACAGGCAAAAGTTTTTCTCTCGCCAGAGACTGCGGAGCTCGCCGGCGCGATGCTGCATAATTCGGTGAATGTGATGCAGTCAAAGCGCATCGAGCACGGAATCGCCGAGTATCCGTTGTTCGAACACCGCGAGCTGGACGACATCGAGGAGGCCTTCGAAACCCGCAACATCGAACGCCCGTTCGACCTTGATCCAGCCGGCTCGATCCGCGCGACGTTCCATGACGCCGGCCACATTCTTGGCTCGGTGGGCGTGACGATCGAGGCGGAGGGAAAGAAAATTTTCTACACCGGCGACGTGAATTTCGAGCACAGCACGCTGCAAAAAGGTGCGCTTTTCCCCGAGCACACGGTGGATGCGTTGATCGTGGAGACGACCCGCGGCGAGCAGGCGCGCGATCCGAAATACCATCGCACGACTGAGGAGGACGAGTTCGCGGAGGCGATCAAGGGCGTGATCGAGCGCAAGGGCTCGGTGCTCATTCCGGTGTTCGCGATGGGCAAAACACAGGAGGTGTTAGGGATGATCCATCGCTTCAAAAAGGAAGGGCTGATCCCGAAGCACACGCCGGTTTACATCGGCGGCCTGAGCACCAAGATGACGCAGGTTTACGATCGTTTCAGCCACACCTCGCGCCGCCATTTACCAAATTTCCGTTTCCTCAAGGACATGGAACTCGAAGCCGGCAGCAAGAAACGCAAGGGGCCGATCCCGTTTCACCCCGGCTGCATTTATGCGCTTTCGAGCGGGATGATGTCGGAGAAAACCGTCTCAAATAATTTCGCCCGGCAGGGAGTTTTGGAGAATGAAAAACACGGGCTGTTCTTCGTGGGCTACGCGGACCCCGAGACGCCGGGCGGTAAAATCCGGATCGCTAAAAAGGGCGACTCGATCGTGCTCGACCCGGCATTCCCGCCGGTCACGCTGAATTGCGAAACGCGGATTTTCGATTTCAGCGGCCACTCGACTCGTGAGGCGATCGCCAATTTCATCGTCAAAGTCGCGCCTAAGAAAACCTTCCTGGTCCACGGCGACGACGCGGCGGTCGAGTGGTTCCGCGTGGAAATCAAGCGTCGCCTGCCTGGCACTGAAATCATTGTCCCGCAGCCGGGCGTGGAATACGAAATCTAACGTCGGCCGCGAAGGGTTCGCAGCGCGTGCTTGAACGGGCCACACGGCCACCGGCTTTGCGGTTGGCATTCCAGATCCGCCCGGCAATAGTCAGGCGCTCCACGCCCTTCTCGACCCATGTTCCGCACGATTCTAACATCACTGACTCTGACCGCATCCCTGCCCGCCGCCACTCGGGTTTTCGAAGCCTTCGAGGGCGATGGATTCGATGGTTGGCAAGCCCAGGGCAGTGCCTTCGGCTTGGCTCCGATCGTTGGTAAATCCGATGACATGGCGAAGCCATTCACCGCCTATGCCAACGACAGCTTGGTCGCCTCCACTCACGGTGGCGACACGGCAAAAGGCAGTCTAACATCGCCGGAATTCACGCTCACAGAGCCCTACATCACATTCCTCATCGCCGGTGGAAATGAGCCGGGAAAAACCGCAGCACAGCTCGTCATCGACGGCAAGGTGGTGCGCGAAGCAGTGGGAAAAAGCAGCCTCCGCCTGGAAGCAGCACTGTGGGACGTGAAGGAATTCAAGGGCCGTCACGCAACGCTCCGCCTGCTAGACGACGAGTCTGCGGCCGGTGGCTTCATCGGCGTGGACCACGTCATTTTCACCGACTCTCCGAACCAGAAATTTCCTGCGACGACGCGCGAGGGTAAGGCATTCGTCGAGGGCTTGGTGCCCTCCCCCGCCGTCGCCGGGGTGAGTATCCCCATCGGCAGCGCGCTGAAGGTGGAAGCCACCTATAAGGACCAAAAACTAACATCACCGACTGCTATCACCTTCGACGAGCAAGGCCGCATCTACGTTTCCGAAACCCATCGCTTCCGCGCTGGCGTGATGGACGACCGCGACCACCTTTACTGGTATCTCGACGACCTCGCCGCGAAGAAAACCAGCGACCGCCTCGCGCTTCATGAGAAATGGAAGAGCAAGGTTTCGCTCGAAAAACTCACCGAAAAATCCGAGGTCATTCGCCGCCTCGCTGACACTGATGGCGATGGCAAGATCGACGAGTCCAAGGTTTTCGCCGACGGCTTCAATGGCGTGTTAGACGGCACGGCGGCCGGTGTATTTTTCTACGAAGGCAGCCTCTATTTCGCCTGCATTCCGAAGATCTACATGCTGCGCGATACTAACGGCGACGGCACGGCGGACGAGCGCAAGGTGGTCGAGGAAGGGTTCGGCGTGCGGATTTCTCTATCCGGTCACGACTTGAATGGCTTCACACTCGGCCCGGACGGGCGGATCTATGGCAGCGTGGGCGACCGCGGGCTGAGCCTGATTACCAAGGAGGGCGTGGCCTACAATTACCCGAACGAAGGCGCGGCGTTCCGCTTCGAGCCGGACGGCACGGGCTTCGAAATTTTTCACAGCGGCCTGCGCAACCCCAAGGAAATCGCCTTCGACGCGCTGGGTAACGCGTTTTCCGTTGATAACAACTCCGACCAAGGCGACGCCGCGCGCGTCGTCTATCTGGTAGAAGGCGGCGACTCGGGCTGGCAAATGGAGCATCAGGCGATGCACTCGTTTCACCGCCAGATCGGCCTCAAGGACCACCCGCCGAGCCGCTGGATGGATGAGAAGATGTGGGAGTTAGAGAACCCCGTGCAGCCGGCATTCATGCTGCCGCCGAGCGCCCATCTCACGTCCGGCCCGTCTGGACTCACCGCCAATCCCGGCGTGGGATTCCTCGAAAGCGAAGCTGGCCGTTTCCTCATCTGCGACTACCGCGGTGCCAGCGCAAACTCCGGCGTCTGGTCATTTGAAATGAAGCCAAAGGGCGCGGGTATGGAAATGAGTGACTCCCGCCAATTTGCCTGGGGCATCGCCGCCACCGACGTGGAATACTCGTGGGATGGTAAAGTCTATATCAGCGACTTCATGGGCGGCTGGGAAAGCCACGAGGACGGTCGCCTACTGTCGTTAGATGCCGGTGAAAAAACTTGGCTCGCCGAGGACGCCGCGAGCGCCGCACGGCTGATGAAGGCAGGCTTCGAGCAGCGCAGCTCCGCCGAACTCGCGAACCTCCTCAAGCACCCCGACGCCCGCATCCGCCTCCGCGCCCAGCTCGCACTCACCCGCAAGAGCGACGCATTCAAGCGCTTTTCCGACGCCACCGAATCGTCGAATTTCATCGTCCGCGTCCACGGCATCTGGGGTCTCGGCATCCTTTCCCGCCGCGGCTCGTCACCGCTTCCCGCCGTGGAATTTGCCGGCATCCCGCTCGCGAAAAACTACGTCGAAGCGGAAAAAAAACTCATTTCCCTGCTCAAGGACAAGAACCCGGAAATCCGCGCCCAAGTCCTGCGCGTCTTGGGCGATGTGAAAAATGACACCATCCCGGTGCCGTTAGGTCCGCTGCTCGTTGACGAATCCGCGCGCGTCCGCTTCTTCGCCGCCATCCTCACCGGCAAGCGCAAACTCATCGGCTACTACGGTCCGATCTGCGAGCTGCTCCAGCAAAACGACAACCGCGACGTCTATCTCCGCCACGCCGGGATCTTCGCGCTCCAGCAGATGGCCGCGAATCCCGCGATTCTAACTGCGCTTGTGAGTCATCCCTCCGCCGCCGTCCGCCTTGCCGCCACCGTCGCCCTCCGCCGCATGAAAAGCCCGGCCATTTCCAGCTTCATCAACGATCCCGATCCCAAAGTCGCCGACGAAGCGATCCGCGCGATTTGCGACAACGACCTCGTTCCACAACGGCCGCGGGTGGCCACGCTGCTCGATGATCTTTCCCGCCGCGCCTGGACGCCGTTCATGCTGCGGCGGCTGGTG
This sequence comes from Luteolibacter sp., assembly GCA_043748885.1. Lineage (GTDB taxonomy): Bacteria > Verrucomicrobiota > Verrucomicrobiia > Verrucomicrobiales > Akkermansiaceae > Luteolibacter. The sequence continues at coordinate 4,591 of JAYVEJ010000112.1, forward strand.
CATAACAGTTTTCGCATCGGGACCGCGGAAAATGCCGCGCGCGTCCTCAAGCTCGCCGCCGATCCACAGATTCCGGAAATCGTCCGCCAAGAAGCACTCCGCGTGCTCGCCATCTGGACCGAGCCCTTCCCGGTGGACCAGCTAACAGGCCACTGGCGGCCCATGGAAAAACGCAATCCTGAGACGCTCCGCCCCGCGCTCGTCGCTGCGCTGCCCGGCCTGCTCAACCAACAAGGATTCGCTCTAACCGCCGCCCTAGGCTTGGTCGGCCATTATCATTTAAAAATCCCCGGACTCGACGACAACGCCCTCCGCGACCTCATCAAAAACGGCAGCCTACCTGCCGAAGCCCGCGCCGCCGCTCTCGATCTGCTGATCCAGCGCAAGCCGGAAAACCTCCGCACCTTTCTCTCAGAAATCACCAGCGATCCTTCCGATGAAGTCGTTCTAACCGCCCTCGCCGCCATCGCCAAGCTCGCCCCCGAGACCGCCCTCCCTGCGCTCGAAGCCGCCGTCAATTCCACCGACGCGCCACGCGCCCAGAAGACCTGGGAAATCCTCGCCAGCCTGCCCGGCAAGCCTGTGGACGCGATCTTCGCCCGGAAGCTCGACGAACTTCGCGCCGCCAACGGCATTTCCCCATCCGCCATCGAGCTCACCGCCGCCGCCCTCAAACGCAGCGCCGCCAACGTCCAAGCCGCCCTCGCCGCGCTCGATCAATCCCTCGCGGAAAGCACCGACCCACTCGCCAAGTGGAACAGCGCCCTCGAAGGCGGCGACCCCACCGCCGGAGTTGCGCTTTTCACCTCCCACCCTGCCAGCGAGTGCATGCGCTGCCACCGCGCCGAGATTGGCCACGCCGCAGGTGGCGAAACGGCCCCCAATCTAGCAGGCATTGCCAAACGCCACCCAGATCGCCGCTATTTCCTCGAATCCATGATCTCTCCCTCTGCCGTCATCGCTCCCGGCTTCGGCACTGTGCTCATCGCCTTCAAAAACGGCTCCACTCTAACCGGCAACCTGCTTGCGGAAACTCCCGAGCATCTCGACATCGATGCCGCCGGCAAATCCCTCCGCATCACCCGCAGCGACATCGCCTCCGTCACCCCGCCCGCCTCGCCCATGCCGCCGATGGGTGGACTCCTAACACCCAGCGAACTCCGCGATCTCGTCGCCTGGCTCGCCACCCTTGACCAAGGCACTGACAGCCCGCCACCCGCCGTTCCAACTCCGTTCGATCCCTCAAGCAGCGCGGGCATCTTGCCCGCGAGTGTTTCTAACTCCGCCATCAACCCCACCCTTCTCAAAACCGGCCAACAGCAATTCATCCTCTGCGGAGCTTGCCACGGCCAACGCGGTGAAGGCACCGCCGCCGGTCCCCCGCTCACCGGCTCCGAATGGGTCAACGGCCCCGCAGAGAACCTCATCCGCATCCAGCTCTGCGGCCTGCAAGGCCCGATCAGAGTCAAAGGCCAGGACTACAACTTCCCCGCCGGGATGGCCGCCCTCGCCTATCAGACCGACGACCAGATCGCCGCCGTTCTCACCTACGTCCGCAATT
>JAYVEJ010000113.1:0-2296 GCA_043748885.1 Luteolibacter sp.
CCTTTGGAAGGCAAGAAACGCAAAAGCCTGCCCAAACGCGAAATGCGCGCCAACAAAGACAGCGCCTACCTCGAACAACTGCTCTCCCTAGTGTAGGGAGCCTGCCGACATGAAAATGAATGCTCTGCCACAAATCCTCTTTCCCAAAAAGAAATCCACCCAATGAATCTCTTGATGTTGATGCGCGAGAACTGGCCCTATTCACTCCAATGATCAACCCCTGTTCCTCACCGCTCCAAAACAATCTTTGAACTTGTGCTCGTTTACCGGAACCTCATCGATGTAATTACTTTGTGATTGCGGTAGCCAGTGACCACCGGTATTTGCTTCCGGCGCAAGAGAACCCGAAGCTTGGAACCCCCCCTGCAAAAGATGACTGAAGCGAGTGATGCAACGAGCTTTCCAAACCCACCTCTTGAAAACCCATGAAACCTTTGAACATCCGGCGCTTTTCCGGCCGTGAGCGAGGCTTTACCCTGATTGTCACTCTCTCGTTGATGATTTTGCTCACCGTTATCGCGGTCGGATTACTCACCCTGTCAACCATTTCGCTGCGTGCATCATCGAGTTCCTCCGCGATGACCGAGGCCCGGAGTAATGCGCGGCTCGCCGTCCTCCTCGCGCTCGGTCAGCTCCAGTTGAATACGGGACAGGACACAAGGATCACGGCCAGCGCGAACGTATTCGATTCCAATAATCCTTCAGTTACCGGGGTATGGCGGAGTTGGGAGGGGACCGATCATAACGCCTCCGGCAAGCCGATCATCCCGAATTATGGCTCCAAGAAAGTGGCAGGGAGTCCGAATGATCTTCCAGGAGTTTCTTCAAGCGGGCGCTTTCTCGGCTGGTTGACTTCCGCGACTTCCAATACCGCCGCAGCAGTCGATCAATTCCCGGATATCTCAAAAACCGCGGCTGTGGGTTATGCCCCCTTGATCTCCACCGGCAGCGTCTCGGATCCGAACCGCGAGATTTACATGAAACCCACTCTGGTCAGCGGTTCCAAGGGCGCGCTCGCCTGGTGGACCAGCGGCGAGAATTCCAAAGCCATGATCAATACCGACCGCACTGCGAGGCCGACGGACGCCGTGGCATGGCAGGAGCGGGTGCGTTCCAACGGCAGAGCGGACGCTAAATCCTTCGGACTCGAAAGTTTGATTTCCTACGCGCTGGGAGCGGTGATCCCCAGCAGCGGAAACCTGAAGCTCGTGAATCCGGCCGCAGATCTCAAGAAAATCCACGATCTGACCGCCTTCAGCCGTGGCCTGCTCTCCAACACCGCCACCGGCGGTTGGCGGCGTGACCTCTTGCTGATGAGCGAAACCTTCGGCTCGCTCCCGCAGTCGAACCTCCCGTTCTTCACCCTCGCTCCGGGCAAGGACCAGATGTCCTCCAAGGCCAAGGAAAACTCGACCACCGGTAGCCCGCTCATCTATCCATGGGCAAATTACCGGAACAACGGCACGGGGCAAGGCTGGCAGCAGGCACCACCCATTTGCTCGTGGAGCGCACTCGTAGATTTCACCCAGCAATATACTAAAATTACCTCCACCGGGAGTTCCAAAACCAAAATGCCTTCGGCCTTCGGCGTACAAAATGACGCCAGCCAGCGGTTGCCATTTCAGGACCAAGTGCGGCGCGTTCCCCAAGTCGCAAGGATTCAATGGATTTACTCCATTGGGTCGCGGCTCGTGCCAAGCACTGGTAAATATAATCCGGGCATCGTTCTCACCCCAGTCCTCACGGTGTGGAATCCTTATAGTGTCGAGATCTCTGTCGATCAGTTTGCAGTCCTATTGCAGGAAACCGCGCCGATTAGCTTCGATTTAAAGGTAGCAGGCGCTGTTCTGCCCAAGGTTTCATTAAGTGATATTTCCGGGGTGGGCCAAACCGGCTATTGGCGCTTTATTATGAGTATTAACGCTCCCCTCACGCTCGCCCCCGGTGCCACGAAAATTTTCAGTTGCGCTACCAACAGGCCGGGCGGAGGCGTGCTTTTCACCAACATCAAAAAACTCCCGGCACCCCCAGGGGGAGACGAGCCGCTTCCACAGGAAGTCCAAGCAAACGCTGCGGACACGTTTTAGCGTGGATAAAATCACCTACGACGCCCAGACCTTGGAAGACGTGAGTTAAACCCGGAAAAAGGCCTCGGTCTCATGTTTGACATCATCATCGGCTCTAAAAGCGTATGCGGGACCCGGATGATTTATGATAAAAATGAGCTAGGTGGAAAAGACATCGTTGACCAGCTCTACCCGCCGTTGGCCAAGACGATCGGCGCGTCGGTCTCCAC
>JAYVEJ010000114.1:0-2282 GCA_043748885.1 Luteolibacter sp.
ATCGGTCCCCAGCTCTAACTAACTAAAATTATGGAATGGAAAGGACGCAGAGAGAGTTCAAACGTGGAAGACGCGCGTGGCCAAAGTTCCGGCGGCGGCATCGGCGGCGGCGGCGGTGGCTTGGGCTTGCTGATGACCATCGGACGGGTGTTCGGATTCAAGGGAATCCTAGTCGCGCTGGTGGTGGGTGCGGTGCTCTGGATGACTGGCATCGTGGACCCCGGTGCGTTGCTAGGCGGTGGCCCTTCAGCCGGCGGCTCGCAACGCGTGGTGGCGAGTCAGGAGGAGCAAGAACGCTATGATTTCGTAAAAGTGGTGCTGGGCCAAACCGAGGACGTCTGGTCAGGCGAGTTTGCCCGGATCGGCAAGAAATATGAGTTTCCCAAGCTGGAAGTATTTCGCGGCCAGACTCAGACCGGTTGTGGCGGCGGCAGTGCGGCGACGGGGCCGTTCTACTGTCCGGAGGATCGCAAGGTTTACATCGACCTCAGTTTCTACGACGAGCTGGCAAAGACCTTCAACTCGCCCGGCGACTTCGCGCAGGCGTATGTGATCGCGCATGAGATCGGCCACCATGTGCAGAAACTACTAGGCACGTCCGACAAGGTGGCGGCGAAGCGCGGCAGGCCGGATTACAACGAATACTCGGTGCGGTTAGAGCTGCAGGCGGACTATTATGCCGGGGTCTGGGCGAATCACTCGAAGCAGGATCTGAAGCTGGATAACAGCGACATTGAGGAAGCGATGCACGCCGCAAACGCCATCGGCGATGATGCGATCCAGAAAAAGATGCAGGGCAAAGTGGTGCCGCATTCGTTCACTCACGGCACCTCGGCGCAACGGATGAAGTGGTTCAACAAAGGCCTAGCGAGCGGCAGCATCGAAGGCGGGGATACCTTCGCGATGGCTTATCGGGACTTGTGATCAACCGCCTGCGGATTCGAGCGTGTAGCCATCCTTGCCGTCTTTGACGAGCCAACCTTGCTCGGCGAGCTGGGCGCGGAGGGTATCGGACTCGGCCCAGTTCTTGGCGAGGCGGGCTTGCCAGCGAGAGTCGGCGAGGGCTTGGACGGCAGCGGGAATTTCGCTGGGATGAAGGAGAGTTTCCTCAGGCAATGTGAGACCGAGGGCGCGGAGTAGGCGGTTGAACCCAGCGAGCGCGGCTGCGGCTTCAGGGCCGGTTAGATTGGCGGCTTCGCGCAGGCCGGTGAACATTCCGCCGAGCGCGCCGGGGGTGTTGAGATCGTTGTTGAGGCTGTCCCAAGCGGCTTGGAACGGGCCGAAGTCGGCACTCGTCAGGCGGGTGTCGGGTTCAATTTTCGAGGCGAGTTGGCGCGCACCTTTGGCGAGTTTCCCGAGTGCCTCGCGGGCACCTGAGAGAGAGTCGAGGGTGAAATTGAGCGGCTTGTGATAGTGCGCCCCGATCAGGACATAGCGGACTTCCATGGCGGTGTGGCCACGCGCTGCTAGGTCTTCCAGCGTGTAGAGGTTGCCGAGCGATTTGGACATTTTCCCGCCATCGACGAGGAGGTGGGCGATGTGAAACCAATTCGCGGCGAAGTTGCCACCGCAGGCGCATTGGCTTTGGGCGATTTCGTTTTCGTGGTGTGGGAAAACCAGATCGACGCCGCCAGAGTGGAGGTCGAAGGAATCGCCAAGGTATTCCTGAATCATTGCCGAGCATTCGAGGTGCCAGCCGGGGCGACCATCGCCCCACGGCGAGGACCAGAAATTCTCGCCGTCCTCGGGCTTGCGGCTTTTCCAAAGGACGAAGTCGGAGAGGCTGCCTTTTTCATACTCATCTGAGCTGGAGCGAGCGTTCTGGGTTTTGCCGAGATCGAGTTCGCGCTCGTCGAGATGGGACAGCCGACCGTAGCCGGGGAAGGAGGAAATCTTGAAATAGACCGAGCCGTCGTCCGAGGCGTAGGCGTTGCCCTTTTCAATGAGCGTGGTGATCATGGCGATCTGCTGCGGGATGTGCTCGACCGCCCCCGGCTCGATGTGGGGCGTGAGCAGGCCGAGTTTCTCGCAATCCACGTGAAATTTCTCGGTCCAGCCGGCGGTGAATTGTTGAAGCGACTGGCCCGCTTTTTGCGAATCCCGGATCGTTTTGTCGTCCACGTCGGTGATGTTGCGGACATGCAAGGTGCGGGTGCCGCCGGTTTCAAGCGTCCGCCGGAAGACATCTTGGAGAACGAACGTGCGGAAATTCCCAATATGCGCCGGTCCGTAAACGGTGGGTCCGCAGCAGTAAAATCGGTAAGTGGAGCCGTCGATGGGTC